>JAPYNK010000178.1 GCA_028285825.1 Arenicellales bacterium
TTCAATTCAGTAGTTTGGAGGTGCCCGATAGCGCGAAAAAAATCGCACGGGAGCTGGTAATCTGGCGAGAAGGTCTTGCGCAAAAATGGGACCGGCCCAGAGGTTGGGTGCTATCCAATCAGGCAGTGATTGAATTATGCTGCCGCCGTCCCAAAAACATCAATCAACTGCGGAACATTCCGTCACTGAGCAAGGGCAATGTCAGGAAGTTCGGCCATGTACTGGTCGAGATTGTCGGGAAGCACGGGATCAATTCCCGCAATCCGCGTCATGCTTCGACAGGACCGACTGATCGGAAATTCAAAAGGGATATGAAGGAAGCCAGGAAGATGGCGCGTTCCATTGCAAGTGAGTACGGTATCAGTGACGGGCTTTTGTGCAGTCGCAAAGATGTCGAGTTGTTTCTTCGAGGTGAACCCCGATCAAGGATCATGAAGGGTTGGCGCTATGAGCTGATTGGAAGCGCGATGGAGGAGCGGTTTGGTTGAATCGAAAACAAGGCCGCAACAACCGCTGGTCAATCCCTGGGCAGGAGATCTTGAGCCTATTCCTCAATGGAGACGGCTTTGGGCAATAAAGCGATCAGTTTGCCTGGCTGTTTCATGAGGCCGGCCATTTGTTCTGCTCTATCGCCATTTCCCCAGAATACATCTGCGCGCAATGGTCCCTTGATTGCGCCACCAGTGTCCTGGGCAATGAGGAGACGATTGAAGGGTTGTTCGGGATTTCCGGGAAGGCTGGTTTGCAACCAGATTGGCGTACCCAGGGGAATTACCGTGGGATCAATCGCGATACTTCGTTCCGGGGTAAGCGGTGCTGTCAGTGACCCGATGGGCCCTTGTTCGACTCTTTCCCTGATCTCGAAAAACACATAACTTGGATTTTCGTTGAGCAATGCACGAGCTTGCTCGGGATTGTCGCGTAGCCATTCTCGTATCGTGAAGAGGGTGACCTCTTCACGCTCGAGTTCTCCCCGCTCAATCAATACCCTGCCAATGGCGACATAGGGATGTCCGTTTTGATCAGCGTAGCCTGCGCCAACAGTGCGACCGTCGGTCAGTTTTATCCGACCTGAACCCTGGATGTGCAGAAAAAACACGTCGTCACGGTCATTAAGCCAGAGTAATTCCAGGCCCTCAAGCGGATTCTGTTCGGAATCGATCTGTTTGCGGGAGAAATACGAGATGACCCGATCACCCTCGACACGGCCTCGGATGCGTTTGCTTTTGAGCTCCGGGTAAACATCGGAAAGGTCGATTTTGAGCAGGTTTCCGGGACGTCTGTAGATGGGATATCGATAATCTTCATCGGGTTCGGTGCTACCGAATAGCAAGGGTTCATAGTAACCGGTGATGAGCCCTGAGGATTTACCATCTGCACCGTGCACGACATGTGGAACAAACCAGGCTTGATAAAACTCTCTGACCTGGTTGTGGTCGGGATCATCGAGAGATTGAGCCGCACTGCAAATTCGGCTCCATGCTTTTTTGTTGGACAGAACGCGACAGTTGTTCATTAGGGCTGGCCATGAATCGGCATGTCGATCGCTGGTCCAACCCTTGATTTTGTTCCAGTCAATGGAACCGCCGATGCCGGGAGGGGGCGGTTTCATGGTTGTGCACGCACCCAATATCAGGATACCGGCCACAATCAGGATAAACTTCAACCATTGATTGTGAGCCTGCAATGCAGGCATTTCGGGCGTTTTGGCTATTCGGTCACTCAATTCTAGAAGTTCATTTATGTCCAGAATAAATCATTGAAAAACATGCAGTGATTTCCTATTTTCTGACTATCAACAGGAACACGCTTTACTGATCCTTGTTATTGTCAGAGTTCCTCAAAGAAGGCTTTGCAAATGCAATTATAATGCCAAACCAATGCGGGCACTGCAATTGGGAAAATTCCAATTTCACTGATTCGAAGTAGTGTATAATCCACGCCCCTTTCAACTTAACTGGATCAAGCCATATGCCGACTGTCCAAGTTCGACAAAATGAACCTTTTGACATCATTTTGAGACGGTTTCGACGTGCCTGTGAGCGTGCAGGGGTGTTCTCTGAATCACGTCGACGCCAATCATACGAGAAACCGACCACTGTTCGCAAACGGGATAACGATGCCGCAGTGCGACGCGAGATGAAGCGCGTATCCCGGCAACGCACTCGTAACCGACGTTTCTACTAACCCCAACCTGTCCCAATGACGCTAAAGCAGCGTATTGCTGAAGATATGAAAATGGCGATGCGTGCCAGGGATACCGTTCGTCTTGATGTTATTCGCTTGCTCAGGGCGGCTGTCCAGCGCAGGGAACTCGATGACAGATGTGAACTTGATGAACAAGGGGTCGAGCGGGTCATCCAAAAGCTGCTAAAGCAATCTCAGGAAGCAGCCGAACAATTTGCCAAGGGGGGCCGTGAAGACCTTGCCGACAAGGAACACCAGTCGGTATGCATTTTAAAGGCCTATCTGCCTGAACGGCTATCTGAATCAGAAGTTGAGCAAGCGGTATCCAAAGCGATAGCTGCGGCTGATGCCCAAGGCATGAAAGACATGGGTCGTGTCATGGCCCTGGTAAAGGAACAGGCTCAGGGCCGGGCAGATATGAAGCAGGTCAGTGAAAAAGTCAGATTACTTCTTCGTTAAATCAGTGCTTGCCGGGAATTGGCAGTTCTTTGGTACAGTCATGATGACCCGCCAACCTTGAGTCCCTAAAAGTACGCAATCACGGCAGGCAAGAAGAGGCTCCCGCCATTACCGTTGTTTTTCTGCACTCCGGTCACTTGCATATTCTGGATTATTCAAGTCAAACTCGAACGTTCCGAGTGTGTCTGACTGCTTACTCAGCAATCAGTGTTGGCAAGCCTTTATCCTGATTTCACGTTCCTCAAGGCAAACGGATAGTGCATTCACTGCCTCAGTAGCCATGCATGGAGGAGAGACTTAGCTTGCATGTCGATAAGGCGAGCGAAGTGGTCACCTGGGAGGATGGATCCGTTTTGGCCATGATTTGAACACAGCCAAGGATGCCTGTTGCAGAACGACTGATTTCCCTGCCTCCTGCAAAACAAGGCAACCATTCCAACCTTGTCCGAGAAGGTGACTGTGAACTGGAAATGTCTCGATTGTTCACGACTCTCAGTTAATAATGAGGCGTGTTCCGCAAGTTCAAGAGATGAATGACGGTTATGGTTTTTCCATCAACGATCAGGCCTTCCCTGATCATATGGTCAATTTCTGTCATCTCCAGCCAGTGAAGCTCCAGGATTTCATGCGCTTCCAGGGCCTGCTCCCCGACATGCAAGTGGCTTGCCTTGTAAGCGTGCATGTATTCATCGGAATATCCGGGCGAGGTATAAAACGAACCGAGCTTTTCCCATTGATCGGCACCGTATCCGGTTTCTTCCCGAAGCTCCCGTTGGGCTGTCTCATCAGGTGTCTCGTAAAGTTCAATGCCGCCAGCAGGCAATTCCCAAATCCAGTCGGATGCGGCGGGTCGATATTGCCGAATCAGGCAGATCCTGCCTTGTTCGTCAACGGCTGCGATTACAGCAGTGCCCGGATGCCGGATAATTTCCATGGTCACCAATTCGGGATCATCTGCATTTGGCTGAAATGATTCCAGACCGAGGCTGACGGCCTTGCCGCTGTACAAGGTCCTCCGAAATGGTTCTTTGGCAAAATGAATAAGCGAGGGTTCATAGTCATGAGGTGCCCTGAAGCCCAGCAGGTTGAATAGCGTTGCTGCCACATTGGCCAGTCCAGCTTCGGCATCAGTATGCATGGCATACGCATTGTCATTGCTTGAGTCGGCGATTACGAACGGCACGGGATTCAGGGAATGCGAGGTCTTGGGCATGCATTTGCCTTCACGTTCGGCCAGCATCTCTTCGGCATTTCCATGATCTGCGGTAAATACCAGAACCCCCTCAAGGGCATCGACAGTCTCAAGCAAACGCCCGATGCATCTGTCGACAGCTTGCAGAGACTGAACCGTCGCCTCGATATTGCCGGTATGACCAACCATATCACCGTTGGCAAAGTTAATTCGTCCAAAGCGGTATTTGCCGGACTGCAGCAGCTCGATAGCAGCATCAGTGATTTCCCTGGATTTCATTTCAGGCACCTGGTCAAACGGTAAATTGTCTGACGGAATCTCGATATATGTCTCCAGTGTCTCGTCAATATAGCCGGAACGATTGCCGTTCCAGAAATAGGTGACATGCCCAAATTTCTGGGTCTCGCTGATTGCAAAACTGGGAATCCTCCTGGCGCACAGATACTCTCCCATGGTTTGTTCAATGACTGGCGGCTGGACCAGGTAATTTTGGGGTATCTTGAGATCGCCGTCGTATTCAAGAATGCCGCAGAAATAGATGTCGGGCAAGTTCCCCCGGTCAAAGTGTTCAAATTCTCCATGGTCAAGCGCAGACGAGATCTCAATCGCCCGGTCTCCCCGAAAATTGAACAGCACGACTGCATCGCCATCCTGCATCTTGCCAACAGGCTGTTCCTTCTCGGTTATCACAAACGGAGCAAGATACTGATCGGTAATTCCAGGGTCGGCCGCATACTGTCTTTCCACTTCTTCGAGGGCATCGCGAGCCAGATGACCCGATTCATCCACGCATCCATGAACATGAGCGTTAAAACCGCGCTGGACCATATCCCAGTCGGCCTGATAGCGATCCATGGTGATTCGCATGCGCCCGCCGCCGCTTGCGATGCGATAGTGTGCATCGGCTGAACGGTTTATCTGGTCAAGCTTGTTCTGCAGTGTTTTGAGATACTGGGGGGCTGACTGGGGGTCTACATCACGCCCGTCGAGCAGGGCGTGAACGCACACTGATCGAATGCCTGCGTCATGGCTCTGATCCAGCATCCGAAGCAGATGACGGATATGCGAATGCACATTTCCATCAGAAACGAGGCCAATGAAATGCACCGTCCCCCCGGCCAGTCCTCGGTCTTGAACAGTCTTCCATTCATCCGACTCAAACAGGGATCCGGAATCAAGGGCAGAGTCGACGAGCTTTGCCCCCTGGTCAAAAATGCGCCCTCCTCCCAGAGTGTTATGCCCGACCTCACTGTTGCCCATGTCTGAGTTCGAAGGCAAGCCGACCCATTCACCATGTGCATTGAGTTTGACGCTCAGGGGACTTGCAAGCAATTGATCGATATTGGGGGTATGGGCCAGCGACAGGGCATTTGCCGGACCCGGTTCTGCCAGACCGACACCATCGGCAATAACCAGTAGAACCGGTCCGGTCCGCCCGTGGAAACTGATCAGGCTTTCAAGGATCATGGCTATGCTCTGATTTTCCGGTCGGGGATAGAAGCCAGGACATCGATCTGGCGGAGTTCAGCCTTGAACTGTTCGAGGGCTCTAGCGCGATGGCTGACCTTGTTTTTGAGCTCTGGCTCAATTTGGGCAGCAGTGCATCGGTATTCTGGCACGTAGAACACCGGATCATACCCAAAACCGTTTTCTCCGGAAGGCAGTGTGGCAATTTCTCCCTCCCAGGATCCCGAAAACATCAGTGGCTGGTCATCTTCAAAGTGCCTGACCACTGCAATCACACAATGGAATCGGGCATTTCGCAAGGGTTTTTCGACACCATTCAGCTCATGGAGCAGTTTTTGAACATTCTGCTGGTCGGTGGCATCGTTTCCGGCATATCGAGCGGAATAAACGCCGGGTGCCCCCTGAAGACAGTCAACCAGTAACCCTGAATCATCGGCAATAGCCGGCAGGTTTGCATGTCGGCTGGCGGCCCGGGCCTTTAGCAAAGCGTTCTCTTCAAACGTAAGTCCGGTTTCTTCGGGTTCCGGAATACCGAGTTCAGACATTGGTCTGACGATGCATGGCAGGGGTTCCAGAATTTGGCGGAATTCGCGAATTTTTCCACGATTGCCAGTTGCAAGAATAATGTGCATTGGAGGCTGGTTCACAGTCTGAAGTCAGGTTTCGAGAGGCTGCTCAAGTGCCTGCCTTTGATATTCAAGCAGTTTCTGACAAGCTGAAGCTGCCTGACTTAGCATGGTGTCAGCCTGTTCCTTGCTGAATGGAGCTTTTTCAGCCGTACCCTGAATCTCAATAAAGCGACCACTGTTGTCCATGACTATGTTCATGTCGGTATCGGCCCGGCTGTCTTCAGCATAATCCAGATCGGTGATGACAATCCCGTTGTAGATGCCGACCGAGACTGAAGCGATCGCACAAAGCATTGGGTTCCCGGTAATCATTTCATCTTTCAGCATCCGGTTGACTGCGTCGACAACGGCAATATAGCCGCCAGTTATGGCAGCAGTTCGAGTGCCTCCGTCTGCCTGTATCACATCACAATCGACGGTAATGGTTCTCTCACCAAGGATCTTCATATCGACAGCGGTTCGCAATGACCTTCCGATCAGGCGCTGAATTTCAAGGGTGCGTCCGGTTTGCTTGCCGCGTGATGCTTCACGCATGGTGCGCTCATTAGTCGATCGGGGAAGCAGTCCGTACTCGGCCGTGACCCACCCCCGCTTTGAATTTCTGAGAAAAGGCGGAACCCGATTCTCAATCGTCGCATTACACAAAATGCGCGTATGTCCGAATTCGACCAATACCGAACCTTCCGCGTACCGTGTATAGCCTCGAGTAATATTGATGGGGCGCAGTTCATCGGGTTGACGGTTGCTGGGTCGGCTCATGGTCAGGGTTCCAAAGGTGTATGGAAGGCGGATTATATATCGGAGTCGGAATCGCTCGCTCTAGTGATTTTTCGCGATCTTCATTTCGTACATTGCAATACTGTGATAGGCATTGAATTTCCAGCCAGCCTCACTGAGTAGTCCACATGCCGTAAACCCCAGCTTTTCATGCAGGCGAATTGATGCCGGGTTGGGCAAGGTAATGATCGCAAAAGCACGATGCAGGTCAGTGAGTTGAATCCGGTTGAGAAGTTCACGGTAGAGTGCTTCACCAATTCCAAGTCGAGACATACCCTGCTTGACATAGACCGTGCTCTCTGTGGACCGGGTATAGGCATTTTTTGGGCGGAAAAATGTGTTGTAGGTGAAGCCTGCAATCTCTCCTTCGATTTCTGCAATAAGCAGGTAGTAGGGGCAATTTTCCTGATTGAAATTGCCAGCCCACTGAATACGCTTATCCAGGCTCCAGGGTTGGGTATCGAAGTTAGTCGAAGTGTGCTCGATATACCAGTTGGCTATATCATTGATGGCCGATGCATGATCAATGGTCGCCAGTCCGATCAATGGTTCCGTAGCGATTTTCAAGATGGGCGGCAGACGATCAGGTTAATCATTTCGAAAATGATCGTGGCAGCAGCCAGCGAGGTTAATTCGGCATGGTCGTAACCGGGGCTCACTTCGACCACGTCTCCCCCCACTAGATTGACACCTGCGAGTCCTCTCATGATATTCACAAGTTCTCGGGTCGTAAGTCCGGCAATTTCCGGGGTGCCCGTGCCCGGTGCATGGGCCGGGTCGAGAACATCAATGTCAATCGAGAGATAAAGCGGGCAATCGCCAATTCGTTTGCGAATCCGGTCCGCCACATGATCCGGTCCAAGTTTTTCCAGCTCATCGCAGTGGATGACCTTGAATCCGAGTTCTTCATCATTCTTCAGATCTTCGGAACTGTAGAGGGGCCCCCGAATACCGACATGCATGGATGAGCCATCGATGAACAATCCCTCTTCAGCTGCGCGGCGAAAGGGCGTGCCATGGGTGTAAGGCGCACCAAAATAGGTATCCCACGTATCCAGATGTGCATCAAAGTGCACCAGGGCAACAGGGCCATTCAGGCGTTGATTAATGGCGCGTAGCAGTGGAAATGCAATCGTGTGATCACCGCCCATGCAAATCAGGAATTCGCATTGCTGGTGAAGTTCTGTTGCTCCCTTTTCGATCTGATCAACCGCTTCGTTGATGTTGTAGGGATTGCAGGCCACATCACCTGCATCGGCTACTTGCAGGGTTTTGAATGGTTCGGTCTGGTAATTCGGATGAAAGTTGTAGCGAAGGTGGCGCGAGGCCTGGCGGATCGCACCGGGCCCAAAACGCGCACCGGGTCGATAACTGGTGCCGGAATCAAACGGCACGCCCAGAATGGCAATATCGCAGGTCTCGACATCCCTGAGTTCAGGAAGTCTACAGAATGTAGATGGACCAGCATATCTTGGGACAATCGTCCCGCTTACCGGTTCTAGGGGTTTTGGTTTGTAGTCAGCCATGTCAGCAAGCATAGGTTGTTGGAATATCCATCATTCCACTACGGGGTGGATTATATGGGATCATGTCGATATTATAGGGGTTCACTGATCTCGGAAGAATGACGAATTTCATGATCGGAGAGGAATCGTAGGTGATTTCCCGGATATTCCCGAATCGTCATGTTCCTAGCTTGCCATTATCTCCAGGGGATTGATGCATTCCTGGGTTGAGGTGGTCTCCAAGCCAGTGAGTCCGGTCGTCGGTTCACCATTCGACAAGCGGAATTCGGCAATCGCATTCATTGTGTTGCACCCGTTCTTCTCGTCAAACGGGCAGCCCACCCATAATCTGGCTGGCAAGTGCTGAAATACATTTGCTGGATACGAGTATTTCATGCCTTGACTCACCTGATTTGGGGATCCACCGTAACATTGATGCGCAGGGTCGGCAGGTCTCGCGAGTCTGCGGGTGTGGTTGATTGTCGCCCTTGATGAACTCGCCCAAGAAGAAAGTCAAAGCTTGTCTGGTCAGGGATGGCTTTGCTATACGGTTCGATCATGTTGTGTAGGGAAAAAAACCATGAAGCCTTCATTGTTGAAAATGTATACTCACCCAAAACATCTCATCCCAATCAGCCACCAAAGCAAGACCAAAACGAGCAAGGCAACGATATCCAGTCATTGATTGCAGATTGGGGCGGGGTTAGAATGGCAACAGGAAGCCGATAATGAAACCGAGAAATACGATGACTTTTCTGGCGTGGTCAGACAGTAAATTCAGTTTGCTCCTGACTTGATATTCACACTATTAATGAAATGCTTGCTAATGATGTGCATTGCTTTTGGATCCAACGATGAGTAACTATCTCGCGGCAACTGGACTTAATTTCAAAAGTTCGGGCCCGTTCCAGGCACGTCATGACCTGCTTGGATCCGCGCCCTGGGATCCACTACCTACTTCAGCCGTATCTTATGTGGCGGGTCGAAAACTCCTGATTATTGGCGAGATGGAACAGGCCAGCCGGGTCACGGAATTGCTCGGTGATCGGCTCAGCGTGCACATTGCAATTCCCGCCGATAGATCGGGTCTCGCAAGTGCTGCAAATGCCCATCATGCAGCAGGACTCACGGTAAAGGGTTTTCTTGGTCAGTTCGAGGTCCTGATTGATCAGCATTTGGAGCAACAGGATCCAGGTGAGCAAAACCTCGCAAAATTGTTTGATATTGAAAGTGGCTTTTTTGATCAGGTCTGGGATTGCCGGACAGAGCCGTGTTTTACTTCGGAACTCAAGCCGCCCGGCTACTACAACGAGCAGGATGGTGCCGACATTGAAAATCAGATCGATAGACTCGAAACCGTGCCGGATATGGTTGGTGAGTTTGAAAAACCCAGGTATTTCGACTATAACCCCGACATCTGTGCGCACGGGCGCAGCGGTATCCGGGGATGCACGAATTGTCTGGATGCATGTCCGGCTGATGCCATAATTTCCATTGGTGACAGTATTGAGGTCAATCCATATCTATGCCAGGGTGGAGGTGTATGCGCGACCAGTTGTCCGACCAGCGCGATTACCTATGCATACCCCCGCGCTGATCAGCATCTTGAGTTGCTCAGGGTCTTGGTCAAGGGGATGCTCAAGGCCTATCCGGATACTGCTCCCGAAGTTGTTTTTGTCGATAATGAACATGGCATTGATCGGTTCAATGAACAATTCCGGGAGATGGTACACACTGTCCTGCCGTTCGTAGTTGAAGAAATCGGCTCAGTTGGGCCCGAAATGATTGCTTCTGCCCTGGCATATGGGGCAGGCAGGGTGTTCATATATACAGCCGAAGGGACGCCAGCCAAGGTCATCGAGACCCTTGAAAAGACCGTCGGGCAGATTGATGCCGTGCTTGAAGAGACATCCTGCAGCGAT
The DNA here is from genome assembly GCA_028285825.1 of Arenicellales bacterium. GTDB lineage: Bacteria > Pseudomonadota > Gammaproteobacteria > Arenicellales > Poriferihabitantaceae > Poriferihabitans > Poriferihabitans thioversatilis. The sequence goes on from JAPYNK010000178.1 coordinate 10,139, forward strand.
CGCACCCTGAGCATGGGTGATACTCTGGAAGGTGTGGGTGTTGCGGTTCTGGACAGTGTCGCCAAGCCTGCAACCTATGCCCCGGTCGGTGGCAAGAGGGCAATCACCCGCAAGGCATACTCGCATTTCAATGAAATTGCCGAACAGCCTCGCGAGTTATTTGCCATGCCGGAAGGCAGCATGTTTGGTCGGATCCGTGTCGATACTGAGACCTGTACCCTCTGCATGGGTTGTGTGTCACAATGTCCTGGCAATGCCCTGCAGGCAGGAGGGGATACGCCTGCACTTCGCTTCATTGAAGCCAACTGTGTTCAATGCGGGATCTGTCAGGAGAGTTGTCCGGAGTCTTCCATCACCCTGGAGCCCAGACTTCATTTTGATCTGAATGTCATCAGCAAGCCGATACCCATCAAGGAGGAAAGCCCATTTCACTGCATTGTCTGCGGGAAACCGTTTGCCACACAGGCGATGATTGCCCGGATGACGGATAAACTCAAGGGGCACTGGATGTTTGACGATGCCGGATCATTGAACCGACTTAGAATGTGCGGTGATTGCCGGGTTGTTGACATGCTTGAAGAGGAAAACCGCAAGCAAACATGATCGATTATGCATGTCCGACTGAAAGTATCTCCGAGACCGCTCAACAGGGTAGGGAAGCTTGATCATTTCCGCAAAAATTCAAGCATGATGGCAACCATTAGTATAAAATTTATTTATAGAAAATTAAATTATGCATAACAAGAATCTATTCAATGTTCCCTAAATTTGATATATTCTACTTAATAGGATTGTAATATTAAAGTTACAACTAGTACATGTGTAGTAAATCGCCCTTTTTGTATAAAGTCTTACTCAAGTGAACAAAGGTTGAATGTTGTCACTTGAGTCAAATAGTGCCGTTCGGGAACAACAGTCTGTTCAAACACGGATTGAAGGTTCCGACTTGCGCGTTAATACCTACACGATACTGGCTTCACTGCTTCATAAAACCCCCGATTCCACCTTGTTAAATCATCTATCGAGCATGCAAAGTGCTGATTCCGGTGAACCGGGCACCATGGGACGGGCATGGATGGCTCTGAAGCAGGCTGCATCAGAAGCAGAACCCTCGGGACTGGCCGAAGAATACCAGGATCTGTTTATTGGACTTGGCCGTGGCGAAGTCGTGCCCTTTGGCAGTTGGCACCTCACGGGTTTTCTCATGGACAAGCCCTTGAGCGACCTGCGCGATGATCTGGAGGCTCTGGGGATCGTCCGTGATGACAACGAAAAAGATCCCGAAGATCATATTGCTGCACTGTGTGAAACGATGGCACTGCTAATCCAGGCAGATGATGTAGACGAGCAGATGGAACGACGTTTCTTTGCCTGTCACCTGCATCCATGGGCAATGAAGTTTTTCAGGGAAGTACAGGAAGCCAGCTCGGCGGAATTTTACAGGCATGTCGGTTTTCTGGGGCAATCCTTCATGGAAATTGAAAGCCATTACCTTAATGTAAGAACCCACTAGCTGATTCAACTACAATACTTAAACACCACAACATTGGAGATTGACAATGAATAAAGAATCTATGCAGACAGAGACCATTCACCGCCGCAGTTTTCTGAAAGGTGCAGCGGTCGCAACAACCGCGATTGGCACGGGTGCTGCGGTTGGTGTTGCGCAGGCCGAGTCAGTGGATGAGACACCGGTGCAGAACCCGAAAAAGGGATACCATGAGACAGAACACATTCGCGAGTACTATCGGTTGGCGCGACTGTGATTGTTGGTCTGATCCGAAATTCGAAGTCTCTGAGAAATTTAACAGAAACTGTATCCAGCACATAGACAAATTACCTGAGGAGTTGTTTAGATGAAATTGATACGCAAACGCACGGTGGAGACGACTGGCAAGTTCACCGGTTTGGGCGAGACCATTGATCGGCGCACATTTCTGGCGCGATCCGGAATCGCCGTAGGAGCCGCTACGGCAGCGACCATGCTGACTCCCGGACGAGTCAGAAAGGCGCATGCCGCAAGCAGCGAAGCCAGAATTGGCCCGATAACCGTCAAGAAGAGCGTGTGCACGCACTGCTCAGTCGGTTGCGGGGTTGTTGCAGAAGTCCAGAATGGGGTATGGACGGGGCAGGAACCGGATTTTGATTCTCCGCTGAACCTGGGTGCACACTGTGCCAAGGGTGCATCGGTGAGAGAGCATGGTCATGGTGAACGTCGTCTCAAATATCCGATGAAGCTGGTTGGCGGCAAGTGGGTTCGCATGTCCTGGGACGATGCGATTAACGAAGTGGGCGATGGCATGCTCAAGCTCCGCGAAGAATCCGGACCGGATTCGGTGTACTGGATGGGCTCTGCCAAGTTCAACAACGAACAGGCCTATCTTTTCCGCAAGTTCGCGGCCATGTGGGGCACCAACAACGTTGACCACCAGGCTCGGATCTGCCACTCGACCACGGTTGCCGGGGTGGCAAATACCTGGGGGTATGGTGCCATGACCAACTCCTACAATGACATGCATAACAGCAGGGCGATGCTGTTTATCGGCTCGAATCCTGCCGAAGCGCATCCGGTCTCCCTGCAGCATATTTTCAGGGCCAAGGAGAACGGTTCCAAAATGATCGTGATTGACCCGAGGTATACCCGTACCGCTGCCCATGCCGATCACTATGTCCGCATTCGTCCGGGTAGCGATGTGGCTATCATGTGGGGTATGCTCTGGCACATTTTTGAAAATGGCTGGGAAGACAAGGAATACATCCGTCAGCGTGTCTATGGTCTTGACGAGGTTCAGGCAGAGGTTGCCAAATGGACCCCTGAAGAAACCGAGCGGGTTACCGGGGCACCGGAGGATGTCGTAAAAACCGCAGCCAAGATGATGGCGGAGAACTCTCCTGCCACCTTTGTCTGGTGCATGGGCGGTACTCAGCACACCATTGGGAACAACAATACCCGTGCTTACTGTGCCTTTCAGCTTGCACTGGGCAACATTGGCAAGTCCGGTGGCGGAGCCAACATCTTCCGTGGTCACGACAATGTCCAAGGTGCTACGGATTTCTGCGTACTGTCGCATTCACTCCCGGGCTACTACGGCTTGAGTGATGGTGCCTGGAAACACTGGTCGAGAGTCTGGGACCTCGAGCATGAGTGGGTCAAGGGACGCTTCCATCCGGAGCAGGTTGAAGGCGACAAGGGCAAACCGATTCATCCCATGAACTACCGGGGTATTCCGGTATCGCGCTGGGTTGACGGGGTGCTTGAAGAAAGCATTGGACAGTCAGACAATATCCGCTGTATGGTCTGGGCCGGACATGCTGTAAACAGCCAGACTCGTGGACCGGAAATGAAAAAGGCCATGAGCAAGCTGGACATGATGGTCATAATTGATCCCTATCCAACTCATGCCGCTGTCATGCATGATCGCACCGATGGTGTCTATCTGCTGCCGGCTTGCACGCAGTTCGAGACCTACGGTTCGGTCACAGCTTCAAACCGCTCACTGCAGTGGCGCGAGAAGGTGGTAGAGCCATTGTTCGAATCGCTTCCCGATCACACGATTTTCTACAAGTTCGCCAGGAAATTCGGATTTGAGAATGAATTGTGCAAGAACATCGCGGTTGAGAACGACGAGCCGGACATTGAAGACATCACCCGCGAATTCAACCGTGGCATGTGGACTATCGGTTATACGGGGCAGAGCCCTGAGCGACTGAAGCTTCATCTGGCGAACAAGCATACCTTCAACACCACAACCTTGAAGGCTGAAGGTGGTCCATGTGATGGCGATTATTACGGCATGCCGTGGCCCTGTTGGGGCAATCCCGAGATGAATCATCCGGGAACACCAGTGTTGTATGACACCAGCAAGCCGGTTGCCGAAGGCGGTCTGTGTTTCAGGGCGCGATTCGGAGTTGAGCATGAAGGCAACAACATTCTTGCGGTTGACTCCTGGCCGAAAGGCTCGGAAATTCAGGGTGGTCATCCCGAATTTACGGCGGATCTGCTCAAGCAGCTGGGCTGGTGGGATGACTTGACTGCTGAAGAGAAAGCTCTTGCAGATGGAAAGAACTGGAAGACTGACCTTTCGGGCGGTATTCAGCGTGTGGCCATCAAGCATGGCTGTGCGCCGTTTGGAAACGCCAAGGCTCGGGCAATTGTCTGGACATTCCCGGATCGGGTACCCATTCACCGTGAGCCGCTGTATACGCCTGATCGAGAACTGGCTGCCAAGTATCCAACCTACGAGGACAGGAAACGGTTCTACCGGCTCCCGACTCGTTACATGTCTATCCAGAAAGATGATTACACGAAGGATTTTCCGATCGTCTTTACCAGCGGTAGACTGGTTGAATACGAAGGCGGCGGTGAGGAATCCCGCTCGAATCCGTGGCTGGCTGAATTACAGCAGGAAATGTTCGCAGAGGTGAATCCGAAAGATGCCAATGATGTCGGTCTCAAGGATGGGGACATGATCTGGATTGAAACACCGGAAGGTGCTCGTATCAAGGTCAAGACCATGATTACCCGACGAGTTGCTCCGGGTGTCGTGTTTACGCCGTTCCACTTTGGCGGATGGTATGAAGGGGAGGATCTACTTGACAAGTATCCGCCCGGAGCTGAGCCATACGTCAGGGGTGAGGCATGTAATACTGCATTCACTTATGGATACGACTCTGTAACCCAGATGCAGGAGTCGAAAGTGACCCTGTGTCGCATTAAACTTGCTTAAGGCAGGAGGACAGTACAATGGCAAAAATGAAATTTCTTTGCGATGCTGAACGATGCATTGAATGCAATGGCTGTGTTACCGCCTGTAAAAACGAGAATGAGGTTCCATGGGGCGTAAACCGTCGCCGAGTCATTACACTTGGTGATGGAGAAGTCGGTGAGAAGTCAATTTCGGTAGCTTGTATGCACTGTACGGATGCACCATGTTCCGCGGTCTGTCCAGTCGACTGTTTCTATACGACTGATGACGGGATTGTATTGCATGACAAGGATTTGTGTATCGGATGCGGGTATTGTTTCTACGCCTGTCCATTCGGTGCACCGCAGTATCCCTCGGAGCAGGCTTTCGGAGTGCGCGGCAAGATGGACAAGTGTACATTCTGTGCAGGTGGACCCGTTGATGACAACTCGGTAGCAGAGTACGACAAGTACGGTGCAAACCGGGTTTCTCAAGGGAAACTTCCGCTGTGTGCAGAAATGTGCTCGACGAAAGCTCTGCTGGCAGGGGATGGAGACATGGTTGCAGACATTTACCGTGAAAGGATTCTCAAACGCGGTGACCGACCTCAGACTTGGGGTTGGGAAAAAGCCTACGGTTCTACAGTTTAGCGATCAGCATTATGGGAGGCTTCGTGCCTCCCATTTTGTTTTCCTGGTTAATGAATCATGAGAAAGCAATCTACAGGAGATCTGCAATGAATGCTTCGATACGAAAACTGCTGGTGTGGACAGGGGCCATCTTGTTGACGGCCACGCTGACTGGTTGTTATGAATCCCCAACGGTCACACTGTTTGAACCGGGAGTCTACAAAGGTGCTGATGATCCCTTGCTCGCGAATACTGACAATGGATCGCTGAATGAGCGTTTCGCGGGTCAAATGGACCGCTAGCGTTCAGTAGGCCAATAAATGGGAAAAACTACCATGTCATCAAATACAGCTACTGCTGAGAAAGCTCGGCGGCGATTTAAAGCCATGGGATGGTCAATTCTATTGATCTTTGCATGTGCAATCATTTTACCCACCACTTCCTATCTGATACCGACTGAGACAGCACAGGCTCAGGTGGTTGATGACCAGAACAACCGTGCCAATTTCTGGCGTGCGGTTCGAGAAGGGGGTTCCGGTTACAGTTCGGTCAAGGGCCCGGAGACGGGCGTGTTTATTGACAACGGCGGCCAGAACTGGCGACAGTTAAGAAATGGTCCTATCAGTACTTATGGAGGATGGGCCCTGATTATTGCTGTCCTCGGATGTATCGGGTTTTTTCTGGTTCGGGGAAAGATCAAAATTGATGCTGAAATATCCGGAAACAAAGTACATCGGTGGGAGACCTGGGAACGGTTCATGCACTGGTTTACCGCGGCAGGGTTCGTGGTTCTCGCCGTTACCGGGCTCAGCATGCTCTTTGGCAGGCTGGTATTGATTCCGGTCCTGGGCCCCGAAGGCTTTGCACTTTGGGCGAA
>JAPYNK010000179.1 GCA_028285825.1 Arenicellales bacterium
ATGGGTTGATTGACCCAAGCTTTCTCTATGATGTCGTGCGGATCGGAAATCGAAGTGATATCCGGATTACCGTGTAGGAAACCGATAGGTAATCTTCTGATATATACAAACGCTCGGAACTGACTGTTCCATGTTACGGTGTTTTCCGGCTATAGGGTTTTGGGTCATTAACGAAAGACGCCATCCATTCAGCCGAAGATCGCTGGCTGCCCGTTGGCGATCAGCGCGAAGGAACTGGGGCCTTGGAATCTTCGAAGAACTGGGCGGGATAAAACAGAACCTGATGGTGAGTCTTTACGAAGAGAAACGGCATAACATTCACCAGATATAGAGATGGTGAACATCTCGAGACCGACCTCTACAGGCCTGCCGAGGCGGACCATTCCATTGCTTCAGAGTGGAACTGGGGTCATGTATTTCCATGCGTTGAACTCGCACACGCGGCCAAAATATCGAGGAAAATGGGTAGAATAACGCAGTGCCTGAAGCGGAAACGGAACCCCGCAATCATTGCCCGATGCATATATTGAAGGCATCGATCAGATGTATCCGATAATCTATCAGGCGATGCTGCAGTCTGGTGATTGCATGCATGAGTTCTTCAAGCCGCATCGTGGAAAGAAGGCTTCCCTGTCAGTTCTTGTTGGCACCTGAACGAGACGGTTTATCCATGACACCTGATAGTCCATTCGCATGAGCAGACAGGACTAATCGGCTTGCCCGGCAGGCCGGGACTGCCGTCCCGGCTAGTGAATGATGTTGTGTTCGGGCCCGAACGGAAAGTGGGTGATGTTCTCGGCCCCGTCCTCATGCACGATCAGGATATCGTGTTCGCGGTAGCCGCCGGCACCTTCCATGCCTTCGGGCAGGGTGATCATGGGTTCGATCGAGACCACCATTCCCGGCTCCAGCACGGTTTCGATGTCCTCGCGCAGCTCGAGGCCCGCCTCTCGCCCGTAGTAGTGGCTGAGCGAGCCAAACGAGTGTCCGTACCCGAAGGTCCGATACTGTAGCAGGTCGTGCCTTAGAAAGACCTCGTTCAGTTCCGCCGCGATTTCCGAGCACCGGACTCCCGGCCTGACCAGTGAGAGTCCCTTCCTGTGGACCTCGCAGTTGATCTCCCACAGTTCCAGTTCCCGGGCCGATGCTGAGTGGTAGAACAGGGTGCGTTCCAGGGCCTGGTAGTAGCCGGATACCATGGAAAAGCAGTTCAGGCTGAGAATGTCGCCCCTTTCGACCCGTCTGGAGGTGACCGGATTGTGTGCGCCGTCCGTATTGAGTCCGGACTGGAACCAGGTCCATGTATCCATCAGTTCGGTATGCGGGTAGGCGTTCGCGATCGCGCGTACCATGGCCTGCGTGGAGTGCAGGGCAACCTCGTACTCCGGCACGCCCTCGCTGATGGCCTCGACACAGGCGGCCCCGCCGATATCCGAGATACGGGCACCCTGGCGGATCAGCGCATGTTCTTCTGCGGACTTGATCATGCGGAGCTTCATGGTGGGGACGCCGATGTCGACAAACTCGGCATCCGGGAGGAACTCCGACAGCTTCTCGCGGCGCTCGAGGGTGACATGGTCGTACTCGATGCCAACGCGCACCCGGCCCCGAATCAGCCCCTGCAGGGCGCGGAAGTAGTTGTCGCGCTGCCAGTCGGTGTAGACGATGTTGTCATCGAAACTCTGGCGCCACGGCTGGCCGCCGTCGATGTTGGCACTGACGGTCGTGTGGGAATCATGGGTCACGACCAGTCCGTAGGGACGCCCGAAGGAACAGTAGACGAAGTCGGCGTAGTAGTTGATGTTGTGAATGGAAGTAAACAATGCAATGTCGAGGTTGTGTTCCGTCATGCATGCCCGCAGTCTGTCAATGCGGCTCGACATTTCCCCTGCCGTGAAGGTCGGCCTTGCCTTTTCGCCATTCTTGAATTCGATCGTTTGGGGTCGTTCCGGTTTCGTCATGTTCGTTGCTTCCGTCAATAGGGTGGATTGGAATTGCAGGTAAGTTTAGCAAACTCCGATTGTTAGTGATACATCAATCTCTTGTTCTCGTCAGACAGTAAACCTTGTCGGCATCCAGGTGCAAGTGATACTGCTTGTTGTCGGTCAGGGACAATGAGTCGATTTCCCGTTGTTGTTTTTGTACCTTGATTTCAGTACCGCTTTCGGTAGCGAAATACAGTGTGACCATCGATCCCACAAACTCCTCGCCAATGAATTGCGCCATGAAGGTATTGTCGCGCTGTAGCGGGTCTTCCGACACTTCGACCAGATCAGCCCCGATGACAAGGTCAAGCTGATCCCCATCACGACAGGAATTGTCGCCGGCCATGGAGGCCCGTATAGGTCCGATTGAAGTTTGGCATACAAGGTAGTTTTCCGATTTTTGTTGAACGACAGCCTCGACAATGTTGTTTGTGCCCACGAAATCGGCCACGAATCGTGAAGCCGGACTGCGGTAAATTTCACGAGGTTCGCCAATCTGTTCAATCTTGCCTTCGCTCATGATCACGATGCGGTCAGCCATTGCAAAAGCTTCGGATTGACTGTGCGTCACATAGATAAAAGTGATGCCCAGTTCCTTTTGAAGTCGAACCAGTACGGTCTGCATCCGAACAACCAGATTGGCATCCAGGGCACTGAGCGGTTCGTCAAGCAACAGGACCGGCGGTTCGGTAACCAGAGCCCGGGCCAGGGCCACTCTCTGGCGTTGACCGCCGGATAACTGATCTACCCCGCGTTCCGAGAATTGGGCGATTTCCATTCGCTCTAGCCACACTTTTGTTCTTTCAGTCCGCTCTGCCTTGGGGACTAGGCGCATTTTCAATCCGAACTCGACATTCTCTCGTACATTCAGAAATGGAAACAGGGCGAGCGATTGCCAGACCAGCGGTGTTTCCCGTTCGTGGGGCTTCAGTTCATTAATTCTCTTGCCGTTTAGTTGAATTTCACCTTCAGTTGGTGTCTCGAGTCCCGCCAGCATGCGAAGCAGGGTTGTTTTTCCGCACCCGCTGGAACCCATGATTGCCAGAAATTCACCGCTCTGAATATCCAGATTGGCGGACTCAACCGCAACCTGCCCTCCAAAACGTTTCACGATATTGATCAATGAGATTTGAGGCTGATTCATGCGGTCTTATCCTAATCGGGTCGATGATTTATTGGTCGATAAAAGCAATTGTGCGCAGACTA
>JAPYNK010000018.1 GCA_028285825.1 Arenicellales bacterium
GGATACTTTGGTTCGCCATACATGGCGATCCCGTGTGACTGTATAATTCTGGATGCTGATTCGGCATGTGAGGCAAAAGCCATTGCGCACAAGCATATCAGCAACCAGAGCTCGATACTGACCAATCGTCTGACACAACCTCCCCACCTGCAACAATCCGATCGTGGATACAAGAATCTCAAAGAGTATTGCAAGAATGCCGCCTATGGTGATTCACGATGACCCATGAAACGAAGATTCCTTCTGTCGCTGACAATGGATAATGAGAAATAATGAATGTTACCTAAATGATTGATAGCACTTTGCCTGATTCCATGAATTTTACCATCAAGGTACTCGACTGGTATGACCGGCACGGACGCAAAAATCTGCCCTGGCATGCTCAGAAAGACCCCTATCGAATCTGGGTCTCCGAAATCATGCTTCAGCAAACCCAGGTCGAAACGGTAATCCCATTTTATCAGGATTTCATGTGCAGATTTCCGGATATAGTTTCCCTCGCCGAGGCCGACCTTGACGAGGTCATGACTCACTGGGCGGGACTCGGGTATTATTCAAGAGCCCGCAATCTCCATCAGGCCGCTCGCAAAATTTGCAGAGAGCATGGCGGCTGCTTTCCGCAAACTCTGGATGAAGTCATGAATCTGCCCGGCATTGGACGGTCAACGGCGGGAGCGATTCTGGCTTTTTCAGGGGATGCACGGCATCCCATTCTGGACGGCAATGTCAAGCGTGTGCTGAGCCGATACCATGCTGTAGAAGGCACGCCCGGCAAACGAGAAACCGAAAAGCGCCTATGGGCCCTTGCCGACCGGCATACTCCGGAAGTTCGGGTTGCCGAGTACACCCAGGCAATCATGGATCTGGGGGCACTGGTTTGCCGGGTACGCAACCCCTTGTGCAGGGAATGCCCGGTCGCTTCCGGGTGCCTGGCTCATGCTCAAGATCGGGTGGCAAGCTTTCCAGTCCCGGGAAATGTTCGAATTCGAGGTCACCTCCACAAACCCCCTAACCCGCATACGACATGGATTCTCCCACTATGAACTTGAGATTACGCCGGTACTATGCGCAATCATGGTCCCCGAAACTGTACCGACCGACGCCGGAAATGGCTATATCTGGCATGACCCAAAATGCCCTGCTGCTGCAGGCTTGCCGACTGCCGTCAAGCGGATCTTTGCGTTGACGGGAACAATCGATACAAGCCAATCAACGTGATGGCTTGTTCGCCATTTCAGAGCCTGCCATTCGTTCCATAATGGGCACCTGTATTTCCAGTCTCGGCTCTACCAACCGTGTCAAGGCTAACCCATGGGTTCATGCTACTGCTCCTGAATTCCCGGAAATATGGCCAATTGAAGAGAGTTGACTACCCCACAAAACATCACTACCTGTGATGTCAAAATCCGGACCTGCACCCATATCAGCCACGATGCTACCGGTCATATTTCCATCTGCCTCAATCCAGGCACTTTCCAGCACCAAAGTCAGTTCAGAGTATCCCGTGGCGGGATACAGTGTTCTGTCTGGATACTGATAATAACCCTCAACATGGGTGTTCGTCATGGACCTGGAAGAACACGTTCAGATATCGTTGATGATATTTGATGCTCCATCCATGGCCCCCAAACTCATTGGGTGCAATCCTCAAGGAACATGAAATTATCCGGCAGGAAGACATGGCAGGCTTGCGGCCCTGATGAGCTCCTTCAATTTTTCAGTGCTTGTCGGAACCAAACGGCCTGAAGGGCATATCCAGCAACCCATTAGATCGGCAGAGTCTCATGATCCAGTGCCACCAGATTCCTCTCGGCCTTGCCAAATACCATGCCCACCAAATGAATCAACTTGCCACTCTGCAGGTATGGCTCATAGTATTTCTTCTCCCTGACTTGCTGCATCGCCGCCGCCAGCTTTGGCATCGACTTCGCCTCACTGGCCGCCACCTTGAACTCAAATATGAAAATCTGCTGACCCAACCACAACACCAAATCTGCATCTCCCTGCACCGATGACACCTCGACCTGAATCTCCAGACCGGCTCCTCGGCAACAACCCACAAGATACGTAGAGTATGTTCGCTCATGACCTGCTGGCCAATCGCTATTTTGACCCGCACGAAACAACTGATGAGGCAAACTGGCAAACAAACTCCTCACTACTTCACCGAACCTCGAAAAATCATTCTCCATCAGACTTCCGGACATCGCCAGTCCAGTACCCGTTGCCATACCTGATTTTCCAGACAGCATCTCCAGCAAACCATTGTTGAGAGCCTGACTAACCTCCAGGTTAGGATATTCCAGCCTGTAGGTAATGGGAAAGTCCCCGCATCTTTCCGAAATCGTCAAGTAACCCGCTTGGAAAAGGAAGGCAATCAGATTGATGTTGTGAATCTCGAATTTTGCGATATCTTCCTCAGCCATCTCCAGATTTTCCAGCATCAACGGATGAAAATTCTGCTCGGCCAATGTCTTGAACAGGGATCTTGGGGTACCGGTACGAATCCAGTAGGGCCTGAATTCCCGTTCATCGAAATGCAGCATGATGTCATACGGATTGTAGACTTTTTCAGTGCCTAACCAACTGTAGCCGTTGTACCACTTCTTGATTTTTTCACGGTCCAGTCCTTCAAGTTCAGGAGTGAAAACAGTATCAAGGTCGTTTTCGGTATACCCGCAGATAGTGGAATACTGTTTTTTCAGGCTGATATCCGTCAGATGATTGGGACCGGAAAACAGGCTGACTTGTGCAAACATGCTGATGCCGGTAACAAAGGTGAAGCGTACATGCCTGTCACTATCCTTGATGGCAGCATAAAACTCACGCAGTGTATCCCGATTCGCATTGGCCAGTTCAGGTTGCTCAATCACATCCAGAATCGGCTTGTCATACTCATCAACCAGAATCACCACCTTGTTTTGCTTCGGGTGGTGCACATGCAGATGTTCAATTAGATGATTTAGGCGACTTGGCACGGAATGGGCTTTTTTGTCTGGATCAATTCCAGCTTTACCTTCCAACGCAGCCAACTTGTCGCTGATTTCCAGTTCCAGCCCCCCTGGTTTACTGAAACTGCCACTGCCAAAACTGAAAAAAAGTACTGGGTGAGGGTTGCCCCAATCCCAGCGGTCACAGATATACAGTCCTTGAAACAGTCTCTGATTGCAGTGGAACAATTCAGCCATTGTATCAACCAGCAAGCTCTTGCCAAAGCGGCGTGGACGCGACAGGAAATACCGTCCGGGATATTCCACCAAATTCAGAATATGGGGGGTTTTGTCAACGTAATAGAAATTCCAATTGCGAATTTCATCAAAACTGGAAATTCCGGTTGGTAGGCGGCGGCGTTGCATGTTATTTCAAGAGTTGAAGCATTTTAATTTTCATATTGCCTAGCCAGATTCCAGAAAAAGAGCCATAAGGGCTATGGGAAACCCCTATCGAATCCGGGTCTATGAAATCATGCTCCAGCCACCTGGGTCGAAATGGAGATTCCATTCTATCAGGATTTAATGAGTAGATTTGCATGGGTTCTCTGGCTGAAGCCGACCTTGAAGGCATGACTCACTGGTCAGGACTTGGGTATTATTCGAGAGCCCGCAATCTCCATCAGGCCACATGCAAAATTTGCAGAGAGCATGGCGGTACCCTGAACTACAATAATGCAGCTAACCCCTGCTTCAAGACGTCATTGAGCCAGTAATACTCCCAACAACCTCATATACATCATGCGCATATGGATCAAGTCTCCCCTCGCTACATTCGACGGACATCAGGAACTCAAGTGCAATGGGGTCGTAATCGAGGGCAACCGGATTGTGCAGATTCCGGAACTGGGACAGCACCCTGACC
>JAPYNK010000180.1 GCA_028285825.1 Arenicellales bacterium
CAGGATGGATGCGACCTTACTGAAAATCACTGGGAGGTGGTTAATTTTCTGCGTGAATACTACGACGAGTACCAGATTGCCCCGGCGGTCAGAGTGCTGACCAAGGCCATTGGCAAAAGGCTGGGCAAGGACAAGGGCAACAGCAGGTATCTTTATGAACTGTTTCCTTATGGTCCGGCGAAACAGGCTTGCAAGTACGCCGGTTTGCCCAAGCCAACGGGCTGCGTTTAGACACGGATCACGGGAATCAATTAGCTCTCGATCAGCCTGCAGCCCCTGATTTGGCGGTTGACTTCCCGATTTATGCAGTCCACGTCTTGCCAGATACCTTTGACCGGGCAGGCTCGTGCCTGTTTGAATAAGCGGACCTCTCTACCGTGTCGATCGTAACCTATCTTTATGCTGGAGCCTTCTACCTTGCGGCGTTGATCTTGGTAGTGGGCGTTGCCCGCAAGGTCGGGGTTTACGCCCGTACCCCGGCACCCTACAAAATTCCAACCACCCCCGCACCCATTACCATGCCAGGCGTGGCTTGGCGCATGTTTCGCGAGACGGTATTTTTTGAAAGCCTCTTCAAGGCCAGCAAATGGACATGGCTTTTTGGCTGGATTTTTCATTTTGCCATGCTGATTGTGCTAATTCGGCATTTGCGTTATTTCCTGGATCCGGTCTGGTTGTGGGTCGCGATCATCTCACCATTCGGGGTATATGCTGGATGGGCCATGCTGCTTGGCCTTTCAGGCCTGTGGGGACGCCGTTTCCTGGTGGACCGGGTTCGCTACATATCGGCTCCTTCGGATCACCTTATGCTGGCATTGCTGCTCGCCATCGTATCGACTGGACTGATGATGAAGTATGTCTGGCATACCGATATCGTGGCCGTCAAGGCATTTTTTCTGGGCCTGCTCAGATTTGATCCTGCGCCCCTGCCAAGCGATCCCCTGTTGCTGACGCATCTGGCACTGGTCGTGATTCTGATGGCCGTTTTCCCGGTCAGCAAGTTGCTGCATGCACCCGGGGTATTTTTCAGCCCCACACGAAACCAGGTCGACAATCCCCGTGAATTTCGACATCAGGGTATCCGGTCATCATGAAAGCCGAATTTACCATTCCAGTCGTTACCAATATCCCCACTACACCATCGGTGGTTGATGGGGCCATGGCTCACAGTCGCCCGTTTGTTGCCAAATCGGATCATCAGAGTGCTTTGGGCTTTCCTGAAGAACTGGTAGAGGACTGGCATGATCGGGCTCTTGCCAAAATGAAGGAACTGCTGGGCAAGTACCGGTCCCTTCAGGTGTTCATGGACAGTTGTGTCAAGTGTGGGGCCTGTACCGATAAATGCCATTACTTTCTGGGCACATCCGACCCCAAGAATATGCCGGTCGCCCGACAGGACTTGATGCGAAAGGTGTATCGGCGCTATTTCACTTTCGCGGGCAAGTACTTTCCATGGCTGGTTGGCGCGGTCGACCTGACTCGTGAAGTGCTGGAAGAGTGGTACAGCTACTATCACCAGTGCTCGGAATGCCGCCGCTGCTCAGTCTACTGCCCCTACGGAATTGATACGGCAGAAATCACCATGGCCGGCCGCGAGATTCTGGCCAGCGTTGGCATTGGACAAAAATACTCGAACGAGATTATTGGCAAGGTTTTCAAAATCGGCAACAATCTTGGCTTGCCCCAACCGGCCATGGCAGATACGCTGCTCGATCTTGAAGAGGAAATCAAGGAGGATATTGATGTTGACGTCCGGTTGCCACTTGACAATGCGGATGCAGAAGTCCTTCTGGTTACCCCTTCGGCTGATTTCTTTGCCGAACCACATGTCGATGGATTGATTGGCTATGCCAAGGTTTTTCATCAGGCAGGGATTCCCTGGACCCTGAGTTCTCATGCTTCCGAGGCGGCCAATTTCGGGTTGTTCATCGGTAATGACGAGAGCATGCAGAAAGTCGCAGCCCGGATTCGCGAGGCAGCACTCGAACTCGGGGTAAGGCGGATTGTCGTCGGAGAATGCGGCCATGCATGGCGTGTGGCCTACAGCTACTGGAATACCCTGATTGGCCCGTTTGATTTTCTCGATCCAAATTATCCTGCACCCCAGCATATCTGCGAGGCGACTTATGATCTCATTCAGGCCGGCGCGCTGAAGTTCGACAAGGAACAGAACGATGACAAGGTGGTGACTTTTCATGATTCATGCAACGTCGCACGTGGCTCCAGGATGGGGAATATGCCCGGCGGTCAGTTCATTATCCCGCGAGCCCTGATTCGGGCTTCCTGTAACCACTTTGTAGACATGCGTGAGGACAGTATCCGGGAGGGAACCTACTGCTGTGGGGGTGGGGGAGGACTCTTGACCGATGACCTGACCGAATTGCGTGTCAAGGGCGCATTGCCCAGAGTGCAGGCCCTGCATGAGGTGATTGAACAATATCAGGTCACCCATATGGCTGCCATCTGCGCCATCTGCAAGAGTCAGTTCACCAAGGTTCTGCCGTTTTACAGCCTGGGCATGGACATGATTATCAGCGTTCATCAACTGGTTGGCGATGCGCTTGTGATGGGCAGTGAGCAGTAACAGTAAGCAACAAGAAAAACCGAGGAAAAAAACCGTGACAGATCAAGACGGCAATCAATCCGTTAATTTGACTTTCAGGGCATTTGAGGATGGTGATTACAAATGGGATAACCTCCAAGAGGCTATCTTCAGTGCCGATCATTCGCATAAATGTCCTACCTATATCCATCGTACTCCGCCCTGTCAGGGCAGTTGCCCTTCGGGTGAAGATGTGCGGGGGTGGCTACAGATTGTCAAGGGCATTGAAAAGCCGCCTCAGGATATGAGCTGGGAAGAATATGCATTTCGTCGCAGTACAGATGCCAATCCCTTTCCATCAATGATGGGAAGAGTCTGTCCGGCACCTTGTGAGTCAGGCTGCAACCGCAATCAGGTCGACGACTTTGTGGGGATTAACGCGGTAGAGCAATTCATAGGTGATACGGCCTATGAACAGAAGTTCGCGTTTCATGCGCCGGAACTTGGCAGCTCCCGAGTGGCCATTGCGGGTGGAGGACCTGCCGGTCTGGCTGCGGCTTACCAGTTGCGAAGAAAAGGCCATGGTTCAACGATCTTTGACGACCATTCCGAATTGGGCGGCATGATGCGCTATGGCATACCCGGATACAGAACACCGCGTGACTACCTTGATCATGAAATACAGCGCATTATCGACATGGGCGGTATTGAAGTTAAGGTGGGTGTCAGGATTGGCGTTGACATGTCAATTGAAAACCTGGAGAAGAACTTTGATGCCGTGCTATGGTGTATTGGCTGTCAAAGCGGACGGTCACTCCCCATTCCCGGTTCAGAAGCACCGAACTGCGTCAGCGGCGTGGAATTTCTCGAAGCCTTCAACAAGGGTGTGCTCCAGGTCAGTGCCGAGCGGGTAATCTGTGTTGGTGGCGGTGATACCTCTATCGATGTCGTGTCAGTCGCTAGACGTCTTGGAAAAATCAGCAACTTGAATAAATCCCTGCGTGCCGAGGCGGTGATTGGGGGCTATGTTGCCCATGACTCGGCCTTTGCAGCCATGCGAGAAGGTGCCGAGGTAACGCTGACTTCGCTTTTCCCCCGTTCTGAGATGACCGCTACCGATCATGAAGTTGAAGATGCGTTGCATGAAGGGGTGGATATCCGCTATGGCGTAATGCCCATCGAGGTGTTGCTTGATGGTGAAGGTCGTGCCCGTGCACTCAGGCTGGCAGAATGCACGATTGATTCCGATGCTCGCCCACAGCCCGTTGATGGCACGGAATTCGAGATTGAATGCGATCTGGTGGTCTCTGCGATTGGGCAGGCCGGCAATCTTGAGGGCCTGGATGAACTCGATAACGGTCGAGGGCTGATAGATGCCGACCCGTTGTATCGAATGAACGAACGCCCCGGTCATTTTGTGGCTGGCGACATCATTCGACCTCATCTTCTGACGACTGCAATTGGTCAGGCCTCTATTGCAGCCAACTCCATTGACTACTTTCTGAAGGGTGCCGAACCGGGCAAGCGTCCCAAGGTCGATGTGCATCATTTCAATCTCCTGGACAAGTTGCGTGAAAACAGCCTGGAGCCTGAGGAATACGATGCAAGCCAGGACTGGGGAACATGCGATGCCAATTTCGCAGTCCACAATTACGAGGATCGCAGTACCCACGAGATTATCTCGTCCGATCAGCTTTTTTTGGGTCATTTTGGATACGAGGTGCGGAACCTTAGACAGTCACACGGGCCAGACAAGAATCAGGTGCTCAGCCATTTTGAGGAGCGTCATCAAGGGCTTTCTGCCGAGGCTGCCCAGAAGGAGGCAGGTCGGTGCATGAGTTGCGGCATGTGCTTTGAATGCGACAACTGCGTAATTTACTGCCCGCAAGATGCGGTATTTCGAGTCAGCAAGGGCAAGTCAACCATGGGTCGCTATGTCGATACGGACTATGACCGATGCATAGGTTGCCACATCTGTGCGGATGTCTGTCCGACGGGCTACATCGATATGGGTATGGGGGAGTAGCGAGTGCTTCTGCGTTGGCTGGTCTGCTTGTTCATGGCACTCTTGACCGGTATGTCTTCGGCCGACTGGCTGGACATCCCGCGAGGCAAGGGCGACCAATGCATTGAGCCCACTGAAATCATGCGCAAACAGCACATGCAGTTTCTGTTCCATGACCGCGATCTGACCATGCGGGAAGGCAATCGATCCATCCGCCACAGTCTCGTCGACTGTGTTGAGTGTCATGCCCAGACGAACCAGCAGCAGAAAGCGATTCCCATCAATGCATCCGGTCAATTTTGTGCAGTCTGCCATGAGGCGGTAAGTGTCAAGATTGACTGCTTTTCCTGCCATGCGGCGGTACCGGACAACTCTCCTGGACATTCCGGCTCGGTGAATGCCGGATTGCCCGAGTCCGTTAATGCCCTCATGAAGAAATGGGTAGCCAGACCATGAGCAGCCACCCGGTTAACGCTGAAACCGTGGATTCGAAACGGCGCAAGCTGATGGTTGCGGCCGCAGCTGCATCGTTGGCCGGTACAGGATTTAACCTGGTTGAACTTGCCATGGCAAAAACCTCGTCGGAAGCGGCATCAAAACTGGTTCGCTGGGGTTTGCTCATCGATACGCAAAAATGCGGCAATGGCTGTGATGCCTGTGTTTCCGCCTGCAATGTCGAGCACAATCTTGAGGATCTTGGCCGGCCCGAGACGGATGCGCAATGGATACGCAAACTTGATCTGGTTGACGAACAGACTTCCCATGTTGATTCACTGCCGATGCTTTGCCAGCACTGTGAGCATCCTCCGTGTGTAGATGTGTGTCCTACGGGTGCTTCTTTCCGACGGGATGACGGGATTGTGCTGGTGGACAAGCACACATGTATCGGGTGCCGATATTGCATGATTGCCTGTCCCTACAAGGCGAGATCATTTGTTCATGAAAACCTGACCAACCAGAGGCCCTGGTCTCCCCGTGGAAAGGGTGTTGTCGAGAGCTGCACCTTCTGTACGCACCGGGTTGATGTGGGGCGTTCCCCTGCCTGTGTCGAGGCGTGTCATGCCGAGGGGGGCGGCGCGATGACCTTTGGCGACATGATGAATCCGGAAAGTGAGATCTCGCTCAGCCTGAAGAGTGAACCATCCCGTCAGATTCGCGGGGATCTGAGGCTGAATACTGGAGTCAGATACCGGAACGTTTGACGCCATGAATCAGCACTATCGCATCCTGGCCGCCAGCAGTCCGTTCTATTACGTCCTTGCACTGGCATTGGTGGTTCTTGCCCTGTTTGGTCTGGGTGCTGCCCATTACGTGGATAGTGAAGGCCATTGGGTAACCGGCATGAATAACCAGGTAGTCTGGGGCTTGCCGCATGTGTTTGCGATATCACTGATTCTCTCCGCTTCGGGGTCCCTGAATGTCGCTTCAATGGTCACCCTATTCGGAAGAACTCTCTATTCAGGCTGGAGCCGATTCTCCGGATTGCTCGCAATCAGCCTTTTGCTTGGAGGCTTGCTGGTGTTGGTGCTGGATCTCGGACGGCCGGATCGTCTGATCATTGCCATGACACACTACAACTTCAAGTCAATCTTTGCCTGGAACATTTTCCTGTATACGGGATTCATTGCGGTGGCCACAATCTACCTCTGGTTCATGTTCGAGCGCAGAATGAATCAATATGCAAAGGTCGCCGGGCTGCTTGCTTTTGGCTGGCGATTTGTACTGACGGCAGGAACCGGATCGATTTTTGGGTTCATCATCGCCAGACAGTTCTACCACTCCGCAATGATGGTGCCGTTGTTCATTGTGTTATCGCTATCTCTGGGGACCGCCGTGTTTATACTGGTCACCCGGATGGTAGGGGTTTTATCCGGATCATTCATGAAGCCGGAAATTACATTCTCCCTGATGCGGCTTCTCGGTATTTTGATTGCTCTGGAAGGATTTCTGGCTTGTGCCTTTTACCTGACGGGTCTGTACACTGCTGCCCGTTACGATGTTGTCTTGTTTGTACTGATGAATGGTGGCATCTATACCTTCCTGTTCTGGGCTGGACAGGCTGTTCTGGGTACCGCGGTACCACTCGGCCTGATTTTTTTGATGAAGACTGAGTCAGGTGCCAGCGTCCGATTGGTAACTGCTGCAGTCTCGAAGGTGATCGGCAGCTTCTGTTTTCTCTATGTCATGGTGATTGCCGGACAAGGTTATCCGCAGTTAATGTTTCCGGGCAAACAGGTGCGGAGCGCATTCTTTGATGGCGTTGTGGCCTACTATGCGCCAAGCTGGCCGGAGCTGGCACTTGGTCTGGGTGGCGTTTCCGTGGCTGGCATAATCATCCTGGCCGTGACTCGGGTTTTGCCGTTTCTGCCGGTTGAGGCACAACGTGCCCGATCATCCTGATTGACGTGTCAAGGACTGGCTTTTGCGCGCGATGACCATGCGTGGGCTTTTGTTGTCGGCAACCCGTCGCTCTTCAGGCAAGACCATGATTGCCATGGGCCTGTGTCGAGCACTCAGGAACAGGGGAATAAATCTGGCGCCATTCAAGAAAGGCCCGGATTATATCGATCCGATGTGGATCGGGATTGCTGCCGACAGGCCCTGCGTGAATCTGGATTTCAACAGCATGACCGAGCAGGAGATAGAGGGAAAATTCGCATGTCACTGCCGGGATCGGGACATTGCGCTGGTTGAGGGTACCATGGGCCTGTTTGATGGCGTCAGTGCCTCAGGTTCAGACAGCAATGCAGCACTCGCCCGACAGTTGGGGCTACCGGTCATTCTGGTAGTTGACTGCAAAGGCATTACGCGAGGCATTGCTCCGCTTTTGATTGGCTATCGGGCTTTCGATCCGGAACTTGACCTGATTGGAGTGATTCTGAACAATGTATCAGGCCCCAGGCATGAGTCAAAGCTTCGCTCGGCAATCAGGGACCATACGGATCTATCGGTGATCGGTGCCGTACCCCATCAGGCAGAAATGATCATTGACGAGAGACATATCGGCTTATTGACGAGTGTTGAAGACCAAGGTGCCGCCCAAAAAGTTGAGAGGATCGCATCGATCGTTGAGTCAGTGCTGGATATCGATTTGCTGACCGATCTTCTTGAACGGTATCGCATTGACCTGGTGCCTCAGGACTATAGGGAACAGTTGCCGTGTGTAGAGGGGTTGCGACTCGGTATCGCACGCGATCGGGCTTTTTCATTTTATTATTGCGATGATATCGAGATGATGGAGAAAGCCGGAATGGGTGTTCACTATTTCAGTCCACTGGAAGATGGCGGATTGCCGGAAGTGGATGCACTGTTTATCGGTGGCGGGTTTCCGGAGTTGCATGCAGAACGATTGGGGTGCAATCAATCCATGCTTGAGTCCATTGTCGGCTTTTGCAGTTCAGGTCGCCCGGTGTATGCCGAATGTGGTGGACTGATGTATCTGGCCCGCAGTCTTGACTGGCAGGGTCATCGCTATCGCATGGCGGGATACTTTCCGTTTGATGTCAGAATGAATGAGCGTCCCATTGGGCGTGGCTATGTCGAGCTGGTGCCTACAGGCAGCCATCTTTGGCATCGGAGTCCGGAGTTTGCTGGGTATCAGTCATCTCCGGTGGTGCGGGCGCATGAATTTCACCATTCATCAATAGAGGTCATTGAAGGGGATATCGACTATGCGTGGGAAATGGTCCGCGGGCACGGTATAGATGGCGAGCATGATGGATTTGTCCGCCAGGGTGTGCTTGCGGGTTTTTCGCATTTACGAAACACACGGGGTTATCCCTGGATTGAACATTTCACCCGTTACATTGCCCAGAGTCATGCATGAGCCAAATACAATTATCTTGAGAGAAACATGATTACCGTTTCCAAGGCAGCAGCCAGGCAAATTCGATTTTCGATGGAGGAAACCCAGTCAGAGGGCATGTTCTTGAGGATTGCCGCGAGACGTCTGACCAATGGTACTCTTGATTATGCGATGGGGTTTGACAGTGGTGATCATAACGACAGTTACAGCAACAGTAATGGCATTGATATTGTGGTTGCACCGACCAGTACGGAATTGCTTGCAGGCGCAGAGCTGGACTATGTCGAAATGGAAGACGGGGAGTATCATTTCATATTTATCAATCCAAACGACAGGGAACACATCAAGCCAAATCAAAGGGAATAGTTCAGTTGGTCGTGTTATTCGTATGCTGGGTGTGACTTGTTTACCGGTCCGATGGATTTGAACAGGGTCGATTCGAAGTCAAAGTCAGACGGGTTTCTCGAACCCGAATGTCTGGTGCCGCCACAAACCCGGTGGTTTCGACCGGGATTCGGCCTGATTTACCGACAGGTCATGTTGCCGCTTTTCGGGGCAGCCTTGCTGCTTTGCGTCTGGTTAGTCCAGACCCTGTTGGTAAGACTTGACTTGCCAGGGTTCGGGATACCTGACTGGATTTATGTGGCGGGAGCAATGCTTTGCATCGTTCGCGGCATGGTCATGGTTCGAACCGTTCTGATCCATCCGGTGCGACAGGTGCTGGGCTGGGTCACAGAGGTCAGTGACGGCAATATGGGGGCCCAGATCGCAGCCGCCGGTAGCGGCGATTTTGAAGGACTGATCAAGCAAATTAATCGCTTGAGCAGGCGCATGCTCGAGATGCAGCAGAGCTTGAAAAATCAGGTAAGCGAACAAACTCAAAGACTGGAGCAAAAGACGCTGTCACTGGAGTTGCTGTATGAAGTCGTAAGCTCGTCCACTCACTTCGATACGGTTGAGGAACTGTTCAGTCATTTCATGGAACGCTTCAGGGATGTGTTTGAGGCGAGGGCCTCGGTGATCAGGATTCTCGTTCAGGGCAAGCTTGAATTGGTGCATAGTCATGGACTGTCCACAGACAGTCCTTACATGACTGAGACCGACAGTTTGCAGGAGGCCAGGCAGGATCACGATCACCGGGGGGTGGATTTTCAGGTCACTGATGCCATGCACGGCGGATTCACGAATTCAAATCCCATGTATGTCGTGAGGATTCCGATTCAGTATGTGGATACCTATCTCGGAACCCTGCAGCTTTTCTTCGATGATGAGGAAGCGGTCAATCCAGAAAACCGCAAGCTGTATTTCAGTATTGGACAGCATCTCGGAGTCATGCTTGAGCAATTCCGGCTGGACGATGAATCCGGGCGTTTGTATACGGTTGAAGCCCGAGCACGTTTTGCCAACGAACTGCATGATTCACTGGCTCAGACGCTTTCCGGTCTTCGCATTCAGGTACGGGTGCTGGACGAAACCCTGCATCAGGGTGACGAGCAGGTGACCTGGGAGGAGATGGAGAAACTGGAAGAACAGGTTGAGGAGGCGGTTCTGGAGCTGCGTTCCCTGATTGGCCAGTTCCGGGCACCCTATCAGTTGCAGGACATTCCCGCCTCCGTTGCCAAACTGGTTGAACGATGTCAACGGGATACCGACCTTTCGGTGTTTTTTCAGAACGAGTGGCAGGATGATGATCTTACCCCGAACATGAGAACTGACGTAGTTCGCATTGTTCAGGAAGCTCTGAATAATGCGAAAAAGCATGCCGGGGCCAGTAACGTCAGGGTGCTGCTGAGAAATCGCGATGGATTTTGTCGAATTGTTGTCGAGGATGATGGGATAGGATACGATGAACAACAGTTGTCGGGGCCGGTTCAGTTGGGTGAACATGTCGGATTGCAGATTATGGCTGAACGGGCAGCCAAACTCGGTGCAGATCTGAAATGCGAGTCCGAGCCGGGAGAGGGCACTCGAGTCTTGATGGAATTTGAGTGTCGGCAGGATTGCGTCAAGACGGTACAATCAAATCCATGACATGCTGAGAGATGAAAGCGGTATTGATTGATGACCACGCTCTCTTCAGAGAGGGTCTGGAGGGATTATTGAGGCGCAGAGGTGTTGAAGTCACCTCCTTTTCGAATGGGGCGGAAGGCATCGAATCGGTGAGTAGTGAGTGCCCTGATGTGGTCATGGTAGATCTTCGAATGCCGGGACTGGACGGGATTCAGACACTCAGGACTTTGCGCAGGAATCACGCGGAGTTGCCGATCCTTGTTTTGACCACCAGTGACGAGACTTCCGATTTGACGGAGTGCCTGCAGCATCACGCCAACGGTTACCTGTTGAAGGACATGGCGCCTGACGAGCTGGTTGCCGCCATGAAGAAAGTGATTTCGGGTGAGGTTGTGGTTGCGCCACAGCTGGCCGGGAAGCTGGCATCCATCATTCAGCAAAAGACGAAGGGGGATGAGAACCCAGACTCGATTTTTGCTTGTCTGTCGCCTCGTGAAATGGAGATTTTGCGGCATTTGACAGAAGGTCAGAGCAACAAGCGTATTGCGCTTGATCTTGGAATATCGGACGGTACCGTCAAGCTGCATGTCAAGTCGATATTGAAAAAGCTGGGTCTGCATTCACGGGTTGAGGCGGCGGTACTGGCGGTCCGAGAGGGGCTGACTCATGATTCCTGAAAATTGAACCATGTCCGAAGACACTCCAACTAATGAAAATAGTGATTCAGCAATGGATCTTGCAAGCGGCATTGCCGCATTCGAGGCCAAGAGCTTTTCGCAGGCGATGCGGCTGCTCGGCCCGCCCGCCGACAATGGTATGGCTGAAGCCCAATATCGACTGGCGGTCATGTATCAGAGAGGGTTGGGGGTTGTGCGCAATGAACTGATGGCATATCGATGGATGACTGCGGCTGCCGAGCAGGGCATGGCGCTGGCTGAGCACGGGCTTGGCTGCATGTATCTTGACGGGGACTGTGTGAAACAGAACGCCGGGGCCGCGAAGACGTGGCTAAGCAAGGCGGCGGACCAGGGATTGGAGGGGTCAAGGATGTTGTTGGACATGATAGCCGTTGACAACACATGAACCAGGTCATTGATGCCCGAAACCTTCCATGTGAAACCGGAATGACGCCATGAAGAATGTCATGAAGTTCAAGGGTTACACGGCCCACATCGACTACAACGACGATGAGCGCCTGTTTCCTGGACACATTGCCGGAATCGACGATACCGTCGGTTTTCATGCCGATGCCGTGGAAGGACTCCGGCACGCCTTCCGGGAGGCCGTGGACGACCGGCTCGAAGCCTGCAGCAGGATCGGAAAAACCCCCGGAAAGCCCATCCCGGGCAGGTCGTATTTCGCATCAGTCCGGACATGCACCGCAGGATGGCACTGGCGGCCGCACAGGAGGGCAAGAGCATGAACCGGTGGGCGGAGGATGTCCCGGGTCAGGCAGCAGGGCGCTGATCGCGGCCGGTTGACCTGGCACACAAGGCCTTGCTGTTCCATCCATGCAGAACCTTTCTGACAGGCTGACCGGACTGCATCAGCAGCTCCATAGGCAAGGGGGTTCGAACTGCCTGGCCCGGAATACGGTGAAATGCCGGGATCTGGCGGGCAGGCGGCATTCATTGTCCCCGGGAATGGCATGCAGCAGTGTCCAGACAGCCGGTGGTGGTTCCGCCTGAAGGTTTCACGTTCCACCGGGAAGCGAAAGCGGTATAATGAGCGCAGACATTTACCATGAGGGAAACATCATGAAACCATCATCAACATTCACCCCCTCGCCCGCTAGCTAGACTGGCAATCCTGGCCGCCACGCTGGCGGTAATGGTGCTGACGGCAACGCAGGTACAGGCCCAGATCATCAACTCAAGTATCTGGCTGGAGGGCAAGGGCCGACGCGTTCTGTGGGGGTGTGCCAGAATTATGAGACCACGCTGCACATCAAGTCGTCCGGGGGATCGGCCAGCGTGACACTTAGATTGAGGACTGTCGTTTCGGGTGCCGCCAATCTTCTGCAAGTCAATACAGGGGGCGGCTGGGCCGATTTCAACGGCACCCTTGTGCTTGCCAAGAACAGTCCGAAGACCATCCGGGTCCGCGCCAAGCGCAATGCCGTGATTCCCTTTATTGGCGGCCGCGCCACTAGCTTGGGACTGGGTGATTGGCCAACCGGCACCGGGGCTGTCCAATTTGGGAAAGGCGAGCGCTGGGTTTTCGAGATTAAGCCTGATGAGAGTCAAAAGGTCATCGGATCGACATACGGCGGCAGCAGCTTTGGACCCAGAGCCCCCGGCGTTGGTGTCTGGGTTGTGGTTCCCAACTGGAGGGATAGTGCTCAGCATGGTTGTTCCCCATGAACAACCCCAGCCGCGTGGATACCCCGAGGGGCGGCCAGCCAGTCGCCCCTCCCTGACCCGGACACTTTCTGCGCATGGTTTCCTCCTGCAGGTCAGGCCTGCAGCTCCCCAAATCCAGGCATGTCTGCCTGACTGCACCGGGGTCATCGATTTCCAGCATGGTTCCAGCGATCCTGTCCAGGGCGGGAATCATTTTCTCGCAGGTTTCAATGCCGTCGCAAGTCAAGTAGTAAAGCCATCCGGATCCGGACTATCCGCCAACTGCAGCGAACGCGGTCGGCTTCCGGGTTCAACCGGTTTCCGGAAC
>JAPYNK010000181.1 GCA_028285825.1 Arenicellales bacterium
GTAAAATAAGTGGCTCTGGGTTATGATGTCCAAGTACCGTGAGACAGGAAAAGCTGCCTGAAAACCCGAAATCCTCCGCCTTGCTAACCCGAATGTCCATCATGAAAACCGGTTACTGTCTGAACAACCCAAGATAATATTATTATAAAACAGTATATTATAACGCTCGACTCGAACAAAATTTCCATGATTAGAATTGCTGCAGCATGAAGGAGATGGGAAAAACCAGTACCATTGGACTGACCGGCGGGATTGGAAGCGGCAAGTCAACCGTGGCCAGCATGTTCAGGGATCTGGGAATATCAGTACTCAGTGCCGACCAAATTTCCAGGGAGCTGGTTATACCGGGGAGCCCGCAACTCGGACAAATTCTGGAAGCTTTCGGGCCTGACGTCCAAAATGGCGACGGCAGTCTTGACCGTGCCGGGTTGGCAAGGATTGTGTTCAGTGACCCGGAACGGCTCAAAACCCTTGAATCAATCCTGCATCCGCCAATCAGGAAATACATGCGGGATGCAGTGTCTACACTCGAGGATGATTACTGCATTCTGGAAATTCCGCTGTTGATTGAAACCGGTCAGTGGCAAAACATGGACCGGGTTTTGGCGGTGACCTCTGACCTCAAGGCCCGGATCAAGCGTCTCATCAGCACCCGAAATCTGACTGAACAGAATGCCCGAAGAGTCATGTCTGTCCAGTTAACGGATCAGGAACGAATTCAGCATGCCGATGACGTCCTGGAAAACAAGGGCACTCTTGAGAACTTGAAGGAACAGGTCGAACAGCTCCACACGCTCTATTCATCACTTTTTTCCCGCTGAAACAATCGCTCAATTTCAGGGTGATCAAGAATCATGTGCACGGCTTCAAGTACATTCATCTCGCGGATCGCTTCACTGTCTAGCCATTCAATGCTTTGTCCCTCCCTGCCCTCCGCAATGCCCTGGTAGACATCGACCACAAACACTTCCAGTGCAACTCTCGCATGGTCATAATCGTGCTGGATCGTCGTCAGCTTGAAGGCTTTTTTTACTTGAACGCCAAGTTCCTCCTCAAGTTCCCGAGACAATGCGGCACGGACAGCCTCCCCGCTTTCGACTTTGCCGCCCGGAAATTCCCATTGACCTGCGCAAGGTGTTCCGGGGCGTCGCTGCTGGACAAGCAGCCTGCGGTCCCGGTCTGCCAGCAAGCCGACCACAACCTGCAATCTCTGGCTAACTGCGGTAGTCTGCATTGATCGAAATATAGCCATGGGTAAGGTCACAAGTCCAAACCGTGAACTCGCCGTCACCCATTTGAAGTTCTGCCTCAATCAGTATTTCGCTCCCTTCAAGATGACGGGAAATAAGAGACTCATCATGATTTTCAGCTCGTTGGCCGCCTTTGGCCACCATCTCGCCGCCGATGCGAATCAGGAGGTTTTCCGCCTTGATGCTTTCGCCCGACTTGCCGAGCGCCATGATGATTCGACCCCAGTTGGCATCACCGCCTGCAATCGCAGTTTTGACCAGCGGTGAATTTGCGATCGACTCGGCCATCTTGCGGGCTGAAGCGTCACTCATGGCCCCCGTAATCCGTACCTCAATCAACTTGGATGCGCCTTCACCATCCCGAACAACCTGCATGGCAAGATCCTTCAAGAGCTCGTCCAAAGCCTCCCGAAACCCCTTGAACCTGGGATCATCTGCACCTTGGGGTGGGATATTGCACGCTTTCCCGGTCGCAAACAACAGCAGCATGTCACTCGTTGAAGTATCCGAGTCCACCGTGATCGCATTGAACGTTCGCTCAGCACTGTTGATGAGCATTTCATGCAACTGTGCTTGCAGAATCTCAGCATCCGTGAAGCAGAAGGCCAGCATGGTCGCCATATTCGGTGCAATCATTCCAGAGCCCTTGGCTACGCCACAGAGCGTCACCGGCTGTCCGTCAACGGATGCACGGGCACTCGCGCCCTTGGCAAAGGTGTCGGTGGTCATGATGGCCTTGGCAACCGCCTGCCAGCCATCCGGCGCAATGTTGCCGACCACTTCGGGTATTCGATCCGTGATTCGCTTGACAGGAAGCGGCTCGCCAATCACCCCTGTTGAAGCCATCAGCACTTCCTGCGGCTTGCACCCAAGAGCTTCGGCAGTCACTTTGGCTATGGTTCGACAGTCTTCCAGTCCCTGCATGCCCGTGAATGCATTTGCGTTGGCCGAATTGACGACCAGCGCTCTCGGGGATGCAGACCGGATATGCTCTCTGGTAACGTCTATCGGAGCAGCCGGCAATGCGGAGCGCGTGAATAGCCCGGCAGCCCGGGTACCGGAATCCAGAACCCAGACCGCCAAATCATCACGACCTGAATACTTGATTCCCGCATCACCTGCGGCCATGCCAAGCCCCGCAATGGAGGGAATGTCCGGAAAACCCGGCGGAGCCAGGGGGCTGCTGTGATCCACCTTGCCAGTCTCTGAAATTAAATCCTGCCGCAACAGTGCTTGAATTTTTTTCCTGAACCGCATGGACATGGCTCGTTTCGTCCAACCTTGCGAGCTGTGCGCACAAATGTCTGACTGCCTGAGCCTTTTGCATCGCCTTGCCGGTCTCCGGAACCTCCCTGAGCTGATGCGCTTTCATGCACATACCTCATTTTGGCTTCTTCAGCCTGGCGCTGGCGCAAGCGGTTTTCCATTTCAATCTGCTCTTCCTCAGTCGGGATATGCACTCTGGCCAGAATCGAGATCACGTCATGACGCACCGAATCAAGCAGGGCGTTGAACATCGAAAACGCTTCTCGCTTGTATTCCTGCTTCGGATTCTTTTGAGCATACCCTCTCAGCCCAATGCCCTGGCGCAGGTAATCCATGTTTGCCAAATGCTCCTTCCACTGCTCATCAAGTACCTTGAGCATGATGTGCTTTTCGAAAGTGCGCATATTGGTCTCGCCCACCTGCCTTGTCTTGGTTTCGGCATTGCTGACAATCGCCTCCTGAATTCGCGTTCGCAACAAATCCTCATCCAGACTGTCCTCCCGCGCAAGCCATTCCGAAACGGGCAGCTCTAGCCCAAAATCCCGCTTCAGGTCTTGCTCGAGCTGCGGCACTTCCCATTGTTCTTCCAGTGTCTGCGGGGGAATCGAACGGTCAATGACCTGCTTGACCACTTCCTCCCGGGCATATTCAATATAATCCGAGATATCGTCCTTCTCCATGAGATCGTTCCGCTGGTCATAGACAATCTTGCGCTGCTCGTTCGAGACATCATCGTACTCGAGGAGCTGCTTGCGCATGTCAAAATTGTGCCCCTCGACTTTTTTCTGGGCATTTTCGATCGCACGAGTAACCAGCGTATGCTCAATGGCCTCCCCCTCCTCCATGCCCAACTTGCTCATCAGTCCGGAAATCTTCTGGGATCCGAAAATTCGCATCAGTGAATCTTCCATCGACAGATAGAACTGGCTTGAACCAGGATCTCCCTGACGTCCACAGCGGCCCCTGAGTTGATTGTCCACGCGTCGGGATTCGTTTCTTTCCGTGCCCAGAACATGCAGCCCGCCAGATTCGATCACCTGTCGGTGTCGAGCCTGCCATTCGGCCTTCGCCTTTTCGATCTGGCTGACATCCTCAAGTTGTGCCAGCTCGATCTCCAGATTGCCGCCAAGTACAATGTCGGTTCCCCGTCCAGCCATGTTGGTGGCAATCGTGACCTTCCCCGGTCTGCCGGCTTCGGCAATGATCTCGGCTTCCCGCTGGTGTTGCTTGGCATTCAGAACCTGATGCGGAACCTTCTTTTTCTTGAGAATTCCCGACACCAGTTCCGATGATTCAATGGAAGCCGTTCCGACCAGAACCGGCTGCTGTCTCGATCGACAATCTTCGATCCCCTGGACAATCGCATCGTATTTCTCTCTCGAGGTGCGGTACACCTGATCCGGAAAATCCTTGCGGATCATCGGCTGATTGGTCGGCATGACCACAACCTCAAGCCCGTATATCTGCAAAAATTCGGGGGCTTCTGTGTCCGCCGTTCCGGTCATGCCCGAGAGGTTGCCGTAAAGTCGAAAGTAGTTCTGGAACGTGATCGATGCAAGCGTCTGGTTTTCCTGCTGAATAGCTACACCTTCCTTGGCTTCAATTGCCTGATGCAGACCCTCCGACCAACGCCGGCCAGGCATCATGCGCCCAGTAAATTCATCAATGATTACAATCGAGTCATCCCGGACAATATACTCGACATCCAGTCTGAACACATGATGGGCTCTCAGTCCGGCATACAAGTGATGCAGCAGACCGATATGACTGACATCGTAAAGGCTGCCCCCTTCAGGCAGCAGACCGGATGCAGTCAGCACTTTCTCCGCACTTTCAAAACCCGACTCGGTGAGCGCCACCTGCCGGGTTTTCTCGTCAACACTGAAATCACCCGGACCGTCCTCTTCAAGCTGGCGCTCCAGATGCGGCACTACCTTGTTGATTTGCTGATAAAGTTCGATATTGCCCTCAGAAGGACCCGAAATAATCAATGGCGTTCTGGCTTCATCAATGAGAATCGAGTCAACTTCATCGACAATTGCGAAACCCAGCTCGCGCTGAAAACGATCCTGACCGGAAAACGCCATGTTGTCCCTGAGATAGTCAAAACCAAACTCGTTATTGGTCCCGTAAACAATATCTGACTGGTAGGCTTGCCGCTTGTTCTCGCGTGGCTGATCTGAATGCACAACCCCAACCGCAAGTTCAAGGAACTTGTAAATCTCGCCCATCCAGTCTGCATCCCGATGGGCAAGATAATCATTTACGGTCACGATATGCACCGGAATCCCGCAAACCGCATTCAGATAGGCAGGCAGTGTGGCAACCAGCGTCTTGCCCTCACCGGTCTTCATCTCGGCAATCTTGCCTTCATTCAACACCATGCCGCCAATCAGCTGAACATCAAAATGACGCAGGCCAATGGTTCTCACCGATGCTTCACGAACCACCGCAAACGCCTCTTCAAGAATGCTTTCGGCAGTCTCTCCCTCGGCAACACGTGCCTTGAATTCGGCTGTCTTGGCCTTCAGATCATCATCGGAAAGCGGTTGCATGGCAGATTCCAGAGCATTGATCCGCTGTACCGATTTCTGCATCTTGCGCAACAATCGTTGATTGCGGTTTCCGAAAACCTTGTTCAATGCGGTTTGCAACATGGATTCACTGTAGTACCATTAGGAAAAATACAAAGCTGATGCCAATGATCCAGGATCTGTCCCAGTCCTCTGCAAAGCCAATATCGGCCTTTATCAAGCACATTATACGCCCAGAGATGAATGCACCTGCTGCCGATCAGGACATCCAGCTGCAAAAAGCATGGACAACGATTGCCGGCAACCTTACTCCATTTGCCCGCCCCACCCTTCAGCGGTCCGGTAAACTGGTTATCGAATGCAAGTCATCGGTCTGGGCGACCAATCTTCGCGCCCAGGCTCCTACCATCATGGGCAAGTTTAAGGATCGGGGTTTTTCAGTCAAGGAAATTGCGGTACGGGTCAGGCCATCGCGACCACATTCAGGCCCAAGTGAAGAGATGGCAACAATCAAGCAAAACGACCATGTCATCCCAATATCCGAAAAAGCGGCAAACGACATCCTCAAGACCGCCCGGAATATTGACAACCCGCGCCTGAAAGCATCCCTTGAACAACTCGGCCGTTCGGCGAAACGGAGACTCGGGAATCAGTAAGCCAGTGCTACGTCGTTAAAGTAGATCGGCGCCTCTTCCGGATCATCAAAAGTCACCAGTTCCCATGCTGACTTGTCTTGCATAAGCTTTCGGATCAGATGATTGTTGAGCGAATGCCCTGATTTGTAGGCCTGAAACTCGCCGATCAGGAGATGTCCCGTCAAATACAGATCGCCAATTGCATCGAGAATCTTGTGCTTGACAAATTCACCTTCGTAACGCAAGCCCTCCTTGTTCAGAATATGGAATGAATCCAGAACGATCGCATTTTCAAAACTGCCCCCTCTCGCGAGTCCGGCATTCTGCAGCATTTCCAGTTCATCGATAAACCCGAAGGTGCGGGCTCTGCTGACTTCCTTGATGAAGGAAGTCGTCGAGAATTGCAGTTCCTCACTCTGGGTCGAGTTTTGCATGACCGGATGATCGAAATCGATGGTGAACTTGACCTTGAAGCCCGAATAGGGGCTGAGACTCGCCCATTTGTCACCGTCGTTGATTTTGATATGCCGCTTGATTCGTATGAATTTTTTCGGCGCAGACTGTTCAACAATGCCAGCCGACTGCAACAGGAATACAAAAGGGCCACCACTGCCGTCCATGATCGGAATTTCCGAGGCGTTCAACTCGACGATCACATTATCGATGCCGAGGCCAGCAAATGCTGACATCAGGTGCTCGACGGTCGAGACCCGGATCCCGTCTTTTTCGAGGGTTGTCGATAAGCGGGTATCCCGAACATGCTCGACATTGGCCTGAAATTCGCCCATTTCCTGGCCTTCAGCATCTACTCTACGAAAAACAATGCCTTGATTGGCATTTGCCGGCATCAGTCGCAACGTGACTTTTTCGCCAGTATGCAAACCGATCCCGGTCGCGCGAATGGGATTCTTCAGTGTCCTTTGCTTGATCATAGACAATACGTAGTTTCAGACTTGCACGGTGATTACATTATCCGACAAATCCGATTATACATAGCAGCCATGCCATGCATTCATTACAATATTTTTACTCAGAGACAAAAATTGACCAGCCATGGTACAGTCAGAAATGTTTCATGCAGCATGTCCAGCAATAAATTGCGCACTCAAACAGTCTCGCCATGTATCAACCCACTCATACAAGGAAAGAAAAATGGATCGGAATTGAGTACATGGCCCCAACCCTGATCACGGCTTATGGGCTGTTATTATAAGTCACGGAGAAATAGTATCCATAAGCGAGACTGAACCCCTGCCTCCGAATTCGTACGATTCGACGAGACGCCGGATGCCACTTCAATCGGCCTGCCGGCGCAACCAGTGCGGCAGATCATAATGGTCCATGCTTTTCCCGGAAAAGTCTCCTGGCTGGCCACCGGCACTGCGCAATTGATGAGCCTGTCGTCGTGGTGGCAAGGCAGCAACCGCTACTCCCTGTTCATTGTTTTCGTCATCGTCATCTGTCGGCTCAACCAGTCCGATCTTCGAAGCCCTGTTGAAAGTAAGGCCAGTCGCAACAATTGTAACACTGATCTCATCCACCATTTCACCGTCAATGGACATTCCGATTATCATGTTGCAGTCCTTGTGGTCATATTCGTTGATAATCGTACAGATTTTTTCATAGTCATCCATTTGCATGTTCGGTCCGCTGGTGATATTGACCAGAATGCCTTTGGCACCCTCGATTTCCCCATCTTCCAGAAATGGACTCGAGATCGCCATCTGTATGGCTTCTTCAGCTCGATTTTCACCACTTGCCGTGGCCGAGCCCATAACGGCCATGCCCATGGCTCCCATTACGGTTTTGACATCGGCAAAGTCGAGATTGATCTTGCCGGGCTTGGTAATCAGGTCTGATATGCCCTTTACCGCATCCAGCAAAACCTGATCGGCCATGCCAAAAGCAGTCTCCAAATTTGCATTTCCACCCGCAACTTCCAGAATTTTGTCATTGGGTATGATAATCAGGGAGTCGACCTGTTTCTGAAGTTCAGCGATGCCATCCTCCGCGACCGAATTACGCTTTGCTCCCTCATATTTGAACGGCCGGGTAACCACCGCTACCGACAGGATTTTCAGTTCGCGTGCAACTTCGGCAACAACTGGTGCGGCCCCGGTGCCAGTACCGCCACCCATGCCTGCTGCTATGAACACCATATCAGCCCCTTCGAGAGCGCTTGCGATACCCTCACGCATTTCAAGTGCTGACTGTCGACCGATCTCGGGATTCGCTCCAGCACCCAGACCCCGAGTGATATTCTCGCCTAGCTGGAGTTTGGTGATTAATCCTGATGACGCGCTGCCCAAAGCCTGTGCATCGGTATTGGCGATAATGAATTCAACATCGGTAAGATTGGCCGACAGCATATATTCGGCAGCATTGCCGCCAGCCCCGCCAACACCGATAACCTTGATTACCGCGCGTTGATTTTCAAGTACAAACATAGCTATTTCTCCGGTTTGATAAACTTGTCAGATGTGGTGAGGGATTGATTTTCGTTTTCCCGTTTCATGCAAAGATGCCCTTTAGCCGTCCCATGATGGACTTGCTCATTTTTTCTTCAGTGGAATATTCCTCGAGAGACCGGCCCTTCCTGTTCTGTCGGGCAAGCCCGTACTCAAGCAGTCCAATGCCTGTGGAAAAGATCGGATTTCTGACCGCCTGCTCCAGATTTCCCTGGTAATTCGGCAAGCCCCGGCGAACTGGCAGGTGAAAAACCTCTTCGGCCAGTTCAACGATTCCATCGAGGCCTGAAGTGCCACCGGTCAGTACGACTCCAGAGCCGATCAGATTGTGAAAGCCGCTACGGTCCAGTTCAGCCTGAATCATCATCATCAACTCGTCAATTCTCGGCTCAATGACCTCAGCCAATGCCCAGCGTTTCAGTTTTCTTGTCGGCCGCCCGCCGATGCTGTCAATTTCAATTTCATGATGCTTGTCAACCAGCTGAATCAAGGCATTTCCAAAGCGTTTCTTGATTTCTTCCGCGACGGTCTTTGGCGTATTGAAAGCGATTGCTATGTCATTCGTAACATGATCTCCAGCGATTGGAATGACTGCGGTATGCTTGATGAAGCCATCATGATAGACCGCGATGTCGGTGGTCCCTCCACCAATGTCAACCATGCACACCCCGAGGTCCCTTTCGTCATGACTTAACACTGACTCAGATGATGCGATCTGCTCAAGTACCAGCGCATTTGCTTCAAGACCGCAGCGGCGGATGCATTTCATGATGTTCTGGGCCGCACTTGTAGACCCCGTAATGACGTGCACTCCAGCCTCCATCCTGATGCCGGACATGCCTATTGGATCGTGGATTCCCTTTTGACCATCAATCGTGAAATCCTGTGGCAGAACATGCAGAATACTGTGGTCGCTGGGTACGGCCATGGCCCGTGCAGCTTCAAGGACATGCCGAACATCAAGTTCATCTACCTCGCCATTCTTTATCGGCGCGACTCCTAGCGAGTTAATGCTATGAATATGGGCACCGGCAATCCCGACATAGGCAGAACTGATATCGCAATTGGCCATCAGACTGGCCTCTTCAACCGCTCTCTGTATTGACTGAACTGTCGATTCAATGTCTGAAATCACGCCCTTTTTCATGCCCTTCGAGCGGTGATGCCCCAAGCCAATGATTTTCATCTGCCCCCGTGCATTAAACTCGGCCACAACTGCGAGCACCTTGGTGGTGCCGATATCGAGGCCAACTAGCACGGGATCTGGAAGTTTCTTGGCCATAATTTATTTGCGGACCCTTTCAATCACGCGGTTATTCCGACTCTCGCATTGCCAGAGTCCCTTCCTTTTCCGTCTTCCAGCGAACTGCAAAACCGTTGCTGTAGCGAAGATCAATGGATGCGATCCCTTCGAACTGGTCCATCAGTCCTCGATCGAGACTGGCCACGAACCTTGGAATCCGTTCTCTGGCATTGTGATGATTGACCACCATGCGGGTCGGCGTCTTAACCCATTCGGGGGATTCAAGCGTGCCTGCAACCGGATTTCTGGTCTTGGACAAAGCACTGGGGGACAATTCAAGATGCCATAAATTCGTATCGTCAGCAGCAAGGGAAACCAGGGTCAAGCCCCATGCCGCGAATTTCTCTGACCAGTCAAGATAGGACTCGAATAATTCCAGCTCCTGACCCGGAGCGCCGAAAAGCACGGGCAGTCCAGCCAATTCATGTGCTTCGATAAACGGAGGAATATCGAGGATCTCTCCGGTGTAATTGATCCATTTCCGGTCGTTCCAACGCACCACGGGGTTAATTGGATCGACTGCAACAACCAGCGTTGAAGGCCATTGTCGACGTACCGAGACCGAAGCTATCCAGGAGATCTGTGCGATCTGGTCCTTCAGCTTCCCGAGATTGGCAGAGAAGAAGTTGCCATCGAGCTCTGATAGTGCAGCTTCCCGAATTCTCTCGGTGCCGCGACTATCGAATCCGTCCTTGATGATGATCTGGTCAAACAGGAATTTGTCATGGATGTAACGCTGGTCGACCGCATAAATCAGTCCCAATGGCACGATCATGGCTGTAATGAACAGGGCCAGCCTGACCCAGGAGTGAATGGGCTTCGACTCCGCAAGGACATCAGCATCTCCGCATTCGTACTGTCCATATACTGGATCTTCGCATTCAGGCCCCTGGTATTCGTGTCTGTCACTGTCATATCCGGGTTCTTCGTATTCGGGCTGTTTGCTTATCGACGCTTTACATACTGGCTCAATGAACAATTCCGGTTTTTCGTGATTAGCGACCATCACCGGTGCTATTCGTCTTGAGCAGTTTCTCGGTTCGACAAACAAGTCTCGGTGTCCTTGATCATCATTCATTGGCAATCTCCAATAATTCGAACTTCCGGTACCAGACGCACACCGGTGGCTTTTTCGACTTCGTTTTGAACATGGATAATCAGATCTTCAATCTGTCTGGAAGTCGCTGTGCGATTGCGGTTAACAATAAAGTTCGCATGCACATCAGAAACCACTGCGTTACCGATGGCATGCCCCTTGAGTCCGCACTCTTCAATCAGGCGTGCGGCATGATCGCCTTGTGGATTGCGGAATACCGAGCCTGCATTTGCGGTCTGCACCGGCTGAGAAGCATTTCGGCGACTGCGTTGATCACGAATGACTTGCCGGCCGTCATAGTCATCTGATGCTTTCTCCAGGGCCAGTGTCGCGGCAAGTATGCAACAGCCCTCAGGCAGCTCCACCCGGCGATAGCCATGCGAGACGGCCTCTTTTTCGAGGATCTCGCACTCACCATTTCGATCAACACACTCGATCGATTCCACGCAATGCCAGGTCTCGTCTCCAAACGCCCCCGCATTCATGGCCAATGCGCCGCCGAAAGATCCGGGAACACTCGCCAGGAACTCCACCCCCCTCAGCCTGTTCGAAGCTGCAGTCCTTGCCACGTTGGCACTGGACACGCCGGATTCGGCATACAGTCGATAACCGTCGAGAACTGCAATTTTCCTCAGTCCTGACGAGACCTGAATCACCATGCCCCGTACGCCGCCATCGCGAACCAGCAAGTTACTGCCAAGCCCGATCCATGAGACTGGCATAGTGTCCGGCAAGGCTTTGAGCATTTGCAACAAATCCTGCTTGTCATGAGGAAAATACATGTAATCTGCAACACCGCCAGTTCTCCAGCTGGTATGTCTGGACATCGGTTCGCCAAAACGCAATTCCCCAGCCAGAGATTGGGGCAGACTGAACTCTTGAGCAACAGATTCAGGCACTGTCCCGCTCCAGATCGAGGTTATCCACGGCGTGCCTGACTGTCAGCTCGGAAGCAAACTGGGCAATGCTGCCTGCACCCATGGTGATGACCACATCATCCTGTCGGGTCATATTCGCAAGACTGATTTTCAGATCATCGAAATTTTCAGCAAATTCCGGAGATCCGCCCTGCTCACTAATGGCATCGGACAAGGCCTTGCCATCGTAGCCCGGAATGATCTCCTCGCCGGCCGCATAGACCTCGGTAACTACCAGAGCGGACACGGATACCAGAATTTGCACAAACTCATCAAACAGGTCTCGGGTCCGGCTATAGCGATGGGGCTGGAAAACCACAACAATGCGACGCTCCGGCCAACAATTCCGGGCGGCCTGCAGGGTCGCTTCAATCTCACTCGGATGGTGGGCATAATCATCGACCAGCTCGACTCTGTGACCGTCAAGGTGAATCTCGCCCAATATCTCGAAACGCCGCGATATACCCTGGAACTCCGATAGTGCCGAACGAATCACTTCAGGCGGCAAATCCAGCTTGAATCCGGTTGCAATCACCGCTAGCGCATTCAAGACGTTGTGTCGTCCCGGCAGGGCCAGCTTGAATTCGCCGACCGGTTGATGGCCGCGTGTTACCCGAAAGAAGCTCTCGCAGCCGATTTGCGAGAAATGACTGGCCCTGAAGTCAGCATCATCCGAAAAACCATAGGTCACATATGAACGATTCAACCGATCCAGAATACTTCGAACACCCGAATCATCAATACACAGGACCGCAAATCCGTAGAACGGAAGATTATGCAGAAAATCTACATATGTCCGTTGCAGGTTTTCGACCTTGCCATCATAGGTTTCCATGTGATCCTGATCAATGTTGGTAACCACGGCAATCAGCGGCTGCAGATGCAAAAACGACGCATCGCTCTCATCGGCCTCAGCCACCAGAAACTCGCCGGCACCCAAACGGCTGTTGGTATTGGTGCTGTTGATGACACCGCCGACAATAAAGGTTGGATCGGTCCCAGCATTGATCAGCAGGGTGGATACCAGAGAGGTGGTTGTGGTTTTACCGTGTGTTCCGGTAATGGCGATGCCCTTTTTGAAACGCATCACCTCTCCGAGCATTTCCGCTCTGGACACAACCGGAATCTTTTGCAGGCGAGCCTCTGCAAGTTCCGGATTGTCATGGTCAATTGCCGTTGAATACACCACGACATCCGCATTGCCAAGATTATCGGGATGATGCTGGTCATACAGCTTGGCTCCAGCCTGTGCCAGCCGTTCCATGGTGCGTGAATGAGCGACATCCGAACCCGATATGCGGTAACCGAGATCCAGCAGCACCTCGGCAATGCCGCTCATGCCGACCCCGCCGATTCCCACCAGATGGATGTTTTCTACAAACTCGCGCATGCGGCCTCCAGACAGGTTTTTGCGACCGACCGGGAAGCTTCGGGCTTGCCGAGCGCACGTGCCGCACTGGCCATTGCAATCAATGCTCCGGGAGTTTCCATGAGGCGTTTCAGGTCAGCCAGCCAGTCACCCCTGTGCCATTCCTGCTCGCGAAACATCAGGGCGGCCCGGTGATTGACCAAAAATTCAGCATTGACTGCCTGGTGGTCGTCCACGGCATGCGGATACGGCACCAGAATTGCCGCCACCCCGGCGCAGCAGATTTCAGCAATGGTCATGGCCCCGGCCCGACAGATAACCGCATGACTCCAGGCATAGGCGTCGGCCATGTCATCAATGAACCGGTCTACCCGGCATTCAATCCCCAGCCGTTCATATTCAGCGACAATGGTGGAGGCATCGCGCTCACCGCACTGATGCCATACTTCCAGATTGTCGAGTCCTGACTTGCCCAGCAACTCCGGCAAATCACGGTTAAACACTGCTGCCCCCTGACTCCCTCCCAGCACTAGAATGCGCGTCATGGATGAAATGCCGGACAAGCGCTCTGCCGGCCCGGGAATACCGGAAATACTGCTGCGAACCGGGTTGCCGGTCCATACCGACTGTCGAATTCCTCGCGGGCAAGGAAATCCGGACATCACCACTCTTGCGATCTTTGCCAGGAACCTGTTGGTCCATCCTGCAACTGAATTTTGTTCATGCAGGAGTAGCGGCAAGCCCATGACTGCTCCCATCAGTCCGCCGGGTCCCGATACAAATCCTCCCATGCCGACAATCGCATCCGGCTGTCTTTTCCGGATAATCCTGAAGGCTTGCGACATGGCTCTTGCCATCATGAATGGCAGCTTCAACAGCCCGGTCATGCCGCGGCCCCGCAAGCCCCTGACGGAAATCGTGTCAAGAGCAATCCCCGCCATCGGCACCAGACGCGACTCAAGGCCCTTGACTGTTCCAATCCAGGAGAGTTCAACCTGCTGATTTGCCAGTTCTTCAGCAACCGCCAGGGCAGGCATGACATGCCCTCCGGTTCCACCAGCCAAAATCATGATTTTCGTCATGCATATTCCTCCATGGCATGTTCACTACAGCACTTGATGTGTCGTTCAACCGCAAGCAATAATCCGATTCCGATCATCGAACTCAGCATGCTGCTCCCGCCGTAGCTAATGAAGGGCAAGGTCAGGCCTGTCGTGGGCAACAGCCCAATGTTGACCCCGACATGGACAATCGCCTGAAATGAAATCTGGAAGCCGACGCCA
Organism: Arenicellales bacterium; assembly: GCA_028285825.1. GTDB lineage: Bacteria > Pseudomonadota > Gammaproteobacteria > Arenicellales > Poriferihabitantaceae > Poriferihabitans > Poriferihabitans thioversatilis. Next base: position 14,122 of record JAPYNK010000181.1, read on the forward strand.
AGCGCCAGGAAGCAGCAGAACATGTATCCCTGTGACCAGCAGCTTCTTGCAAGTTGAAATACCGTCCACATCAGGGCTGCAAACAGCATTATGATGACAATGATTCCGAGCGAGCCCAGCTCCTCGCCAACAATCGCGATCAGAAAATCATTCTCCCCAAAGGGCAGATAGAACAGCTTCTGAATACTGTTTCCCAAGCCAACCCCGAACCACTCTCCACGGCCAATTGCAATCAGTGACTGAACCAGTTGATAGCCACTACCGGTAGGGTCATTGAATGGATCGAGATAGCCGAATAGCCTTTCCCGGCGATAATCGACAGACACAATCAACACCGCAATGGCGACAACGCCCAAAGAGCCGAATATCAGAAAATCCATCAAACGGGCGCCAGCCACGAACAGCATGATGCTGATGGTCATCGCGATCACCATGGCCATCCCGAGATCCGGCTGGAACAGCAGCAACAGGCAGACAGGGACCAGTACCAGAAAAAACGACAGCCAGATTCGGCGGGTCCGGACTTGGTGGCGATGTCGAGAGAGGTGGGCCGCAAAGAAAACCATGATCAGTATGGCCCAGATGCCGCAAGAATTTCTGATAATTTGGGGTCAGCGACTGATCCGAGCTGATTACGGTCGCAGAAAAAACCATTATCAGGCCAAAGACCATCAGCAGGGAGACAATCATGAACAATTGACTGCTTCCGATGCCGAAGGAGCTATCGGAAACCTGGATCTCTTTCGAGCTGGACCTGAAGAAATTCGCCGTGATCACGCCTTCACCCGTTTGGAAACGATTTCGCTGAAAGCCTCTCCCCTGTGGATGTAGCTTTCAAACATGTCATAACTGGCGCAGGCGGGAGAGAACAGCACCACCTCACCCGTACCTGCCAGCTTTCCGGCCATTTCCACGGCCTGCTCCAGCGAGAAGGCACTGCTTCTTTGAGTACTGTCAGAAAGAGCCGCATCAATGATGTCGGCATCCTCGCCGATCAGGATGACATGGCGAACCTTCTGCCTGATCACTTGTCCCAGATCGCTGAAATCTGCACCCTTGCCCTGCCCCCCGACAATCAGGATGATGGGCTGATTGAAACTCAAGATCGCAGCCTTGGCAGCACCGGGATTGGTCGCCTTGGAATCATTGACCCACTTGATGCCGCGGTACTCGCCGACCAGCTGACAGCGATGCGGCAAACCCCTGAAATTTGCCGCTGCCCGAATGACCGCATCATCCAGCCTGATTCCTGCCGCATGGACCAGAGCCAGTCCGGCCAGTACATTCAGGACATGAGAGTTGCCCTGAATGCTGAGCTGATCTTCCCGGATCAACGGCTGCTCGCCATGCATGAGAATTCGTGTGCCATTCTGCTCACGGATGCCGAACTCACAGTCTTGAGCGGCAGATTGCAATCCGAAGCCAATGGGATTGCCAGCCCTCCCGGTAGATACCTGACGCAAATGATGATCATCGCGATTGATGACGGCCTGTTCCGCATTCCGGAAAATTCTCAGCTTGGTGTCCCTATAGGCCTGAATGGTCGCATGCCGATCCAAATGGTCTTCGCTGATGTTGAGAATTGCCGCTGCCGCCAGATTCAGGTTACAAACGGTTTCCAGCTGAAAACTCGATAACTCAAGCAGGTAAAAATCGGGCTTCTCTTCCTCGAGCAAATCCAGAGCCGGAGTGCCAAGATTGCCTCCTGCAGCCACCGTTTTACCGGCAGCGAGCAACATGTCACGAACCAGCATGGTTACGGTTGACTTGCCGTTTGATCCGGTAACTCCAATCACCGGTGCCTGGACCGTTCTTGCAAAAAGCTCAATGTCGCCCACCAGGTTGCTGACCTTCACCGACTCGGGCAGATCGATGCCTGGACTTATCACGATTTCATCAAAATCGTCCAGATTCCCGGGCGGAATCCATTCCGTTATCGCCTTGACTCCAGGGTAGTGCTCCCTTAACGAATTCAAATACGGCGGTATCTCGCGCGTATCGGCAACAGTCAGACTGACGGGTTGCAAGGCGAGATGGCGTATGACCGAATACCCGCTGATTCCAAGCCCGATAACCAGAATCGACTTCATTGGCTGCTGATGTTGCGAGAGGGCTGTCATGGCTTATCGGATCTTCAGTGTGGCAAGCCCGATCAACATCAGGATCAGGCTGATTATCCAGAAGCGCACGATCACCCGCGGCTCTGGCCATCCCTTGAGCTCGAAGTGATGATGCAGGGGTGCCATTTTGAACACCCTGCGGCCCGTCATCTTGTAGGAGACAACCTGGATCATCACCGAGATCGTCTCGATCACGAACACGCCCCCCATAATGAACAATACAATTTCCTGACGGACAATGACCGCAACCAGGCCGATCGCTGCACCCGTGCTCAAGGCCCCCACATCACCCAGAAATACCTGTGCAGGATAGGCATTAAACCAGAGGAAACCAAGACCGGCACCAACCAGAGCCGCACAGAAAATGGCAACTTCGCCAGCACCCGGTATGTAGGGGATGCCAAGATAGGAGGAAAAATTGAAATGTCCGGTCGCGTAGGCAAAGATTGCCAATGCGCCGGAAACCATGACAACCGGCATGATCGCAAGACCATCCAGACCGTCCGTAAGATTCACGGCATTGCTGCTTCCGACAATGACCAGATAGGCAAGAAGCAGATATCCCCAGCCCAGCGGCAAGGCCACATTCTTGAAGAACGGCAACAGTAATTCGGTCTCTGCCGGGGTTGTTGCGCTCCAGTACAGGAACACCGCCACTGACATGCCTGCCAGTGACTGAAGCAGAAACTTGCTGCGTGCGCTCAATCCTCTGGAATTCCTGCGGATCAGCTTCGAATAATCGTCAATCCCGCCGATGATTCCGAATGAGAGGGTGGTAAAGATCAGGATCCATATGAAGCGGTTATCCAGGTTTGCCCAGAGCAAGGTAGTAATGACGACCGCTCCAAGCACGAGAATGCCGCCCATGGTTGGCGTACCCTCTTTTTGCCGGTGAGTCTCGGGGCCATCGTCGCGGACATTCTGGCCAATGCCGAGATAGCTCAGTTTGCGGATCATGGTTGGCGCAAACATGAAAAACAGCACAATACTGGTGAGAACGCCGCAAATGCTGCGAAACGTCAGATACCGAAACACATTGAGAAACGTGTATTCCCTGGAAAGATTCTCAAACATCCAGGTCAGCATGACTCCTCCCCACTGTCCCCTGCCTTGCCAGCAATGCCGTCCACGATGTTCTCCATCCTGGATGAGCGGGAACCTTTGACCAGCACCGCCGTGTTGCTGTCCATATGCCTGATTAATTCGGCAATCAGTGCATCGGCATCCGAAGCGTGGACTGCTCCTTGCCCAAACCCCTGAACATAGCAAGCGGTTAATTCGGAAGTCCGGCGACCGAAGCAAAAGAACAGGTCAAGGTGTTTTTGCCTGGCGTATGCACCAACCTGGCGATGGCATTCAGGACCTGAATTTCCGAGTTCCGCCATCTCGCCGAGCACCAGGATTTTCTTGCCCCGATAGCTGGCGAGCACATCAATGGCAGCCATGATCGAACGGGGATTGGCGTTATAGCTGTCGTCAAGCAATTCAGACCCCCTGATGCCTTCAATCCTGCTCAGGCGGCCGGGTGCTCCGGTTGCGCCTTCAAGCCCTTTCTTGATTGACGCCAGATCAGCACCGACGGCATGTGCCATGGCCGCCGAGGCGGTCGCATTATGGATATTGTGGATGCCTGGCAATGGCAGTTCAATACGGACTCCTTGTTGATCGATAACCAGATCGAACTCGGATTGCCGCCAGTCAAGACTTGGATTTTCAAAACGAACCGTGGCTTGCCTGCCAGATCCAAAGGTCAGAATTTCTCCATCGGGAACACGGTTCCTGAAATGGCGTTTCCACTCGCCATGAAAGGAATCATCGAGATTGATAACGGCCGTGCCCCGTTTGTCCATGCCGGAGAAAATTTCCGCTTTGGCCCTGGATATTTGCCTGACGCCACCTAGCCCTTCGGCATGCGCAGCTGAAACATTGTTGATCAGGGCGATGGTCGGTCTTGTCAGTTTTGAGAGATAGTCAATCTCGCCCGGTCCGCTGGTACCCATTTCGATTACCGCAAACCGGTGTGAATCGTTCAGCCCGAGGATTGTCAGCGGCACTCCCCACTGGTTGTTGAAGCTTTTTTCAGGTGCCAGACACGCTCCGACTTGCTGAAGAATGGATGTAACCATTCGAGTGACCGTGGTCTTGCCGTTGCTGCCGGTAATGGCCAGTACCGGTATATTGAAGTGCTCTCGCCAGTTCTTGGCCAGCACGCCCAGAGATTGAGTGGTGTCGGCAACCTTGATTTGGGCAATGGGTGCAGGCTGCAGGTTCGAGACCATGGCACCGACTGCACCGGATTCAGCGCTTTTTGTGACAAAATCATGACCGTCATGCTCCCTACCGGAAATCGCCACGAACAAGCCTCCCGGAGACAGGGTTCTGGAGTCAATGCTGACTGAATTGAATGACGCTTCATTGCCATGCAGTTCGCCTCCCACTGCAGCCGATGCCTCTGACAAAGTCATCATGCATCAGCCTCCAGCAGCGCTTTGACCCAACTTGAATCATTAAAGTTCCGCACTGTCTCACCCGTCACCTGGAACTGCTCATGTCCCTTGCCGGCAATCAGAACCAGATCATCTTGCATGGATGTTTCGATTGCCAGTCGGATTGCTTCGCCTCGATCCGGGCGTATCTCCGGCGAGGACTGCATACCGCAGGCGATATCCTCAATGATGCTTCGTGGCGATTCCCGGCGTGGATTATCATTTGTCAGAATCACCCGATCCGCATACTCTTCGGCAATCGCGCCCATCATGGGTCGCTTGTCGGCATCGCGCTCGCCTCCACAACCGAACACTGCAACCAATGTGCCCCTGCATAATTCCTTCAGCGAGACCAGCGCATGCTTCAGGGCATCGGGAGTATGCGCATAATCCACGATCACCTTTGGCCATCTGTCTCTGATTCGCAACAGTTCCATACGGCCGGGCGGAGACTGGGCTTCACGGATAGCACTGACGATCTGACTCGACGCCATCCCGAAAGACTGCAAGGCCCCAATCGCTGCCAGCAGATTCAATATATTGAAACGGCCTATCAGCCGTGACTCGAAACGAGTGGGAACCCCTTCAAGATCGAGTTCAAAAACGGTTCCGTGAATGCCAAGTTCAATTGAGGTCGGGGATAGATCCGCACCGCGATTGAACCCATAAGTCATACACCGTGCCCGGGTTTCGGTACGACAGTACCTGGCGACTTCCTGACCGAAGGCATCATCTGTATTGATTACCATGCCCAGCATGCCCGGATATTCGAACAGTTTGCGTTTGGCCTGACTGTATTTTTCAAGGGTTCCGTGATAGTCAAGGTGATCGTGACTCAGGTTGGTGAAGATTCCGATCTCAAATTCAACCCCATTCACTCGACCCTGATCCAGACCGTGCGAAGACACTTCCATGCTCAATGCCGGGATTTTGGCTTGTACAAGCTTGCCGAGCATGCCGTGTAGGCTGACGCTGTCTGCCGTGGTCAAGCCCGCATGCTCAAGACTGCCAATCCTGCCCGTGCCAATGGTGCCAAAATATGCGCAGGGCATGCCCAGATAATCCAGGGTTTGGGCGATCAGATGGGCAACCGTGGTTTTTCCATTGGTGCCGGTTACGCCGAGCACTCGAATCTGTCTTGATGGAAAGTCGAAATATCGCGATGCGATAGGACCCAGCACATCTCGCAAGCCTTCAACGGCCAGCAGGGGTACATCCCCGCCCTGACCGGCCTTGATGCGGGCTCCGGTTTTCTCGTAGACAACAGCAGAAGCCCGACGCTCGACGGCATTGCCGATATAATCACGCCCGTCTGCATGGGTGCCCGGCATTGCAAAAAACACGTCTCCGGATTCAACATCCCGGCTGCTGACGGCAAGTCTGCGAATAGGCCGGTCATGGGCGGATGGAACCACAGCATAGCCATCAAGGAGTTTGCTCAGGCACATGTCCTGCCGGTCAAGGAAGGCATGGTCTGGCGCATTCACCGCTATCATCCCATGCCTCCTCTGGCCACTGTCGCGGTATCCGTAATCAGTGTCTCAAGATCATCGGGACGGACATCGTAAATCCGCATCACATCCTCCATCAGTCTGGAGAAGACCGGAGCTGCGACCGCACCACCGAAATACTGTTTTGATCGAGGCTCGTCAATCATCACCAGACCTACAAATTGCGGGTTCGAAATCGGCCCAAACCCTGCAAACAGCGACAGGTAATCCTTATTCCTGTAGCTGCCGTCCACCAGCTTGTGAGTCGTTCCCGTCTTGCCGCCAACTTCATAACCCGAAATTTGTGCCTTGGATGCGGTACCATCCTGCGAGGCAACCTTGCGCAGCATTTGCCGAATCTGAAATGCGGTTTCGGGACTGAAGACGGGCTCTCCGGGAGCCGTGTACCCCGCAGGTTTTGGCTCGATGGTCAGGTCCAGCAAGACCCCATCTGTGGCAAATACCGTATAAGCTCGTGCAATCTGTAGTGCTGTCGCACTGAAGCCATACCCAAAGGACATGGTTGCATGTTCGATTGGTCGCTTGCGGACAGGAAGGAATCCCGCCGATTCACCCGGCAAGTCGCTGGCCGCATCGCCAAAACCCACACGCGCCAAGGCACCGTGCAATTTAGCGAAAGGCACCTCCAGAGCGAGTTTCACGGTCCCGACATTGCTTGATTTTGCCACAATGTCCGTGACTGCCAGTTCCCCGTAGTTTCGAACATCCTGAATTCGGTTACGGCCGATGTGCATTTCTCCGGGATGGGTATCGACGATGGTATCGGGGTTGATCCGCCCTTCTTCGAGAAGCATTGCAATAGTGAATGGCTTGGCAAGCGAGCCGGGTTCAATGGCATCGGTTACCACCCGATTCCGAAGTACTCCGTGAGTTACAGTAGTGCGGTCATTGGGGTTGAACTGGGGGGCGTTGACCATTGCAATGATTTCCCCACTGGGCACTTTGACGAGAACAATGCTACCCCCTGCTGCCTTGTGCTTTTTGACCGCATCCTCCAGGTACTGGGTGGCCAAAGACTGAATTCGCTGATCTATGCTGATCTGCAGGTCCGCGCCATGTCGTACCGTGCGTGGATTATCGATGGCTTCGACATATCGTCCGATTCTGTCCTTGAGGACTCGGTGTATGCCTTCCTCTCCGGTCAGCAAATCGTCAAATTTGAGTTCCAGTCCCTCCTGCCCCCTGTCGTTGCTGTTGGTCAGCCCGATCAGCTGTGCACCAATGGGGCCGCCGGGAAAGAATCGCTTGTATTCGCGTCTGATCTCAAGCCCAGGCACACGAAGATCAATGGCCTGTTGGGCACGCTCGGGCGAGATACCCTTCAACACATACATAAATCGGGCGTCACCGTAATGGCTGCATCGTTCATTCACGAGCTGTACATCAACGCCTGCGGTGTCCGCGAGCTCTTGCCAGCGATTCCGGCTCTGGCAAAAAACTTCCGGATTGGCCGCCAATGAATCAACCGGGGTGCTGGTCGAGAGAATCTGGCCATTTCGATCCAGAATATTGCCACGCTGCGCTGAAATCTTGAGCACACGCTCAAACCGGTTCTCTCCTTCGGTAATCAATTGCTGGTGCATGGCAGTTTGCAGGTAGGCAATTCGGGCAATCAGTGCGAGAAACAACAGGAATACCGCCGCCAGGACGAATCTCATCCTGCCTGAAACGAGCTCGAACAAATCTTGATTTGAAGACATTGACGAGGTGTTCACTTTGGTGATTTGCCGAGCGAAACCAACATGATTTCCCCGGGATCAGGCGGAGCCATGCCCAATCTCTCGGTAGCATCCTTTTTGATGTTGCCAACCCGCTGGGTGGTCGTCCAGGTCGCCTTCTCCAGCAATAGCCGACCCCAGTCCATCTGATGTCGATCGTGTTGCTCGCGGGCCTGATGGAACTGGTCAAAAACGATACGGTGCTGATGGCGAACGGTCATTACTGCAAATGAACTGATCACAACCAGCGTCAGGAGTATCCACATGGTGGCTGCAGATCTCACCTTTCATGCCTCATGCGACTTTTTGGGCTGCCCGGAATACAGCACTGCGTGAGCGTGGGTTCACATGGATCTCCTCGGCACTTGGCTTGAGGTGCCTGCCAATCTGCCGTAGTCGCGGGTGAATCATGTTGCTGAATACAGGGAAATCAGGTGGATAGGGATCGCCACGTGATTCATTGCGGATAAATCGCTTGACGATCCGGTCCTCCATCGAATGAAAACTGATCGCAACCAGTCGCCCACCCGGTGACAATGCCTCGAGTGCCTGTTCCAGCCCCCGTTCAATCTCCGAGAGTTCCTCATTGACAGCGATACGAATAGCCTGAAATGTGCGGGTTGCAGGATGCTTGTGCTTGTCCTTGAATGGCTGGGCAGCGACGACCACCTTTTCCAGATCGCGAGTGGTCTGGATTGAACCATTTGACAGAGCCCGCTTTATGGATGATGCAATGACTCTCGATAGCCGCTCTTCCCCATAATCCCGGAGTGCCTGCGCCAGTTTTTTTTCAGGTGTAGAGATTATCCATTCGAGTGCGGTTGGGCCTGATGAATTGTCCATGCGCATGTCCAGCGGGCCGTCATGACTGAAGCTGAATCCCCGATCACGGCTATCCAGTTGAGGAGATGAAACGCCGAAGTCGAAAATGACTGCATCCACTCTTCCAAACAGATTCAGTGCCTTCAACTCTTCGCTCAATCTTGAAAAGGGAGCGTGAACGATATCGACCTCTTGAATGGCCTGCCATGCTGCTTTGGCATGTGCGATGGCCTCAGGGTCCCGGTCGACGAGAACCAGGCGGGCATGCGGTGGAAGCCGGCAATATATGGCTGTGGCATGACCTCCACGGCCATAGGTTGCATCAACGACTGCCTGACATTGCTCCGGCTGAATGATGTCAAGCATCTCTCTGGTCATGACAGGGATGTGTTCGGCATGAGTCATCGCATGTCGATCAAATTGACAGTTGTTCCATTTCCAGGGTAATTGCAGATGGGTCGAGGGGTTGCTCCAGCCACTCCGCCTGCCTGGCAACCCATTGATCCCTGCTCCAGATCTCGAACTTATTGCCCTGTCCGATGATGAATGCGCTCTTCTCCATATCCGCAAACTCTCTCAAGTGAGCCGGCAGGAGAATCCTTCCATTGCTGTCCATGTCAACATCATTGGCGTGTCCAACCACGAACCGTTTAAGCTTTTGATGTTCAGGATTGAAGCTCGGCAATTCAACGATTTTGCGTTCCACTTTGGTCCATTCGTCAATGGTATAGAGCCACAGGCATCGCTCCTTGGTATTGTTCAGGGTGACAACCATACTGCCATTGCAGGCACCCATAATCGCCTCGCGATACCGTGCCGGTATAGCCAGTCTGCCCTTGCTATCAAGCGCTACTGATGATGAACCCCGAAACATAAAACCCTGACAATCCGAATGGCGTTTTTACTTTTAGCCCACTATAACCCACTTTTTGCTATTTTTTACCACTTAATATGTCATTGTCAATCGAATTTACACATATTTTTTAAGGGAGATGGCTAAAAAAAGCAGTATCGGGGACTTATTGCTGTTTTTTTCTCAATCAGCTATTCATTCTGCCTAGGTGTGCGGACAGGCAGAATCACCGTTGAGAATCAGCATTCCCGGAATGCAGTCTGTTGCAGAGAAGGTCTCGATTTATTAGCCGGACAGGCAAGACCGGACACAAAACAGGGTTCGAGATTTACGGACAGGCCAGAGAGTCCTGGCACGGAATGACTTCTCGCACCGGAATCTCCGTGAGTCGGCGCGAAAGCTGCATCAAAATCCGGACAACTCTACAAAAGGCCATACCCGATCACCGGAAATTACCGCAAAGTTGACTTCCATTGCAGCTATGCAGTACTGCAACCCAGGTTTGCGCCCTGTCCTCGAAAGCACCAAGAGAGGAAAGACTGCCGTCTTTGACTGTATCTCAGTCCATGCATTGCCAGGCAGGCTTGTACCGGCAAGATCATCATCCAGAAAGCCCCGAAAAGGGGGAATGGCATTTGTATAAGGGGTGACAGTAACTTGACTATGCGCTTCCCTGATCGGAATCTGCGCCTGAATCAAGGCCGATCTTGTGGATCAGCATATTTACGAAACGATAGGTCAAGCCCCAAAGCACCTTGCCATCTTCCAGTTTGACTGCCGGACGGGACTCATTCGATCTTTTCATCTGATGGGTCATGCGATTCACGGGATTGGTTAAATGGTCAAGTTGTATCCAGAAGCTGCAATGGACTTCATCGCTATTTTTTGGAGAAACAATTCCCGACACTTCAAAAACATAGCAGTTGATCACTATAGGCTTGGAATTGATCTCAATAAAGCTTTTTTGATCGTCAAGCTGGCCAAGAAGAGAACAATCGTCAAGACAGATCCCGACCTCTTCCATGGTCTCGCGTTGTGCGGTATACAATGTATCGGCATCCCCGGGATCCCGACTTCCGCCCGGGAAGGCGACTTGACCAGACCAGGGGTCTTGTTCATGCAATGCCCGCTGAATGAAAAACATTTTAGGCTTTTTATCCAGATCGCAAAGCAGCATGGCCACCGCAGCCTCATGACATCCTCCGGGAGATATTCTCAGCGGATTATGCATTTGAAGTGCAGTACGAATAGAAGTGAATGCCATTGGAATGTTGATGCCCTGATGCTAGGCCGGGTTAGCCCGAATACCCGGCAAATTTCGCTTCTCTCTGCCAAAGCACGGGGCAACATGATGAATCGAACGATGATCACCCTCATATCGTCCATGGCAACCCTTGTCCCGAATTTGCGCCGGGGCCTGATCCAATGCAGAATCGGGCTGACTTTCGTCATCGACCGCTTTCAACCCCATCACAAACGCCTGTCGGCCATGACAAGGCACCCGATCTGAACGACCGTGACTGCTTGATTCCTCCATGCGAGCATCCGCTTCACAGGCAGCAAAGCTCATATGCAGCATCGAAGCATGCCAGGATGCGTAACGAGCCAGATTTCCGCTGGCTTGACAAGCCTCAACATGATTCGATCCCTGCACGGCAAGGCATGGAAGAATCCGGGGAGATGGTTGAATTTCTCGTGGAAGCAAATCACAATCTGCAGAATAACTGAATCACGCCTAATCTTAATTCAGGGAAAGAGTATAAACTATGACGAATGCGTTTCAGTTCGAACTAACCGGCGAATTGACTCAAGCCGTACCTGATTCCTAAAATTCAGCTCCATCAATTGATTGCACATGAACCTGGAACCCTTGTGGCACAGCGGGCCGATCATTTCCACGCATGCGGTCGCTGCGATCATGGCCCTGACCATTGGAACCGTTCAACTGGCACTCCCAAAAGGGACCCGGCTCCATCGAGGCACGGGGACAGTGTGGGTAATCTTGATGGTCATCGTAGCGATTACCGGTTTCTGGATAAATGAACTTCGACAACTCGGCCCATTCAGCTGGATTCACCTGCTTTCGGTTCTGACGCTTGTTATATTGGTCCGTTCAATCATGTTTGCCCGCAGTGGACGAATAAGGGAGCACCGCATGAGCATGGTCATGCTGTTTTTTCTTGGACTGGTATTGGCCGGAGGCTTCACGCTACTGCCTGGACGCGTGATGCATTCCGTGTTTTTTGCCGCATGACAACGAGCATCATGGCTAAGCCGATGAACCATCATAAAATTGACCCATGACCGAAACACTGAAGGGCGTGATCCTGGATATGCGATCGTTTGATCGTGGAGATATCGACCTTCGAGCACTATCGGACCTGCCGATCAGGTGGTCTGAATACCCAAGCACTGCTGCCGAAAATGTCGCAGCACGGACTCATGATGCACGTGTTGTCATCACCAACAAGGTCGTTCTTGACCGGGCAGCGATTGAAAACTCGAAAAATATCGGACTGGTATTGATTGCCGCAACCGGCACCGACAATGTTGATCTTGAAGCATGTAAAAACCGAAATATAACGGTCTGCAATGTTCGCGGATATTCCGCCCCAGCCGTTGTACAGCATACAATAGCGTTGGTGCTCAATTTGCTGACACGACAAAACCTCTATATCGAAGATGTGAGGAAAGGCGCCTGGCCCAGGACTGATGTATTCTGCTTGCTGGATTATCCGATTGTTGAAGCGAAGGGCAAAGTATTCGGTGTCATTGGATATGGCACACTTGGCAAGCAGGTTGCCGCAGTTGCCCGCGCCCTTGGGATGAAGGTGATCGTTGCGGGCCGCAAGGGTACAAGCCCGGCACCTGAACGCATCGATTTTCAGCGGTTCCTGAAAGAAAGCGATGTCGTCTCCATACACTGCCCATTAACGCCGGACACCCATCATCTAATCGGCATGCATGAACTCGCGCTCATGAAACCGGAAGCATTTCTGATCAATACGGCAAGAGGCGCCATCATCGATTCGCATGCCCTTGCCGGCGCACTGAGGTCGGGTCAGATCGCAGGCGCAGGTATTGACGTTCTTGAGTCTGAACCTCCAGAAGCCTCACACCCTCTGCTGCAGCAGGATGTGCCAAACCTGATTGTAACTCCCCACAATGCCTGGGGTTCCAGGGAGACTCGACAACGTCTGGTCAACAGCATGTCAGAGATTATCGAAGCCTGGCAATTGAACTCTCCGATCAATGTCGTTGTCTGAAAATTTCGATGACTTTTCGCTCTATATCCATTTTCCATGGTGTGTCAGGAAATGTCCTTACTGCGATTTCAACTCGCATGAGTCAAGGGGCAGGATCGATGAGCGACGTTACGTCAATACCCTGATTCGGGATTTCGATGATTCGATTGATGCATTCAAGAACCGCACCATAACATCGATCTTCCTTGGCGGTGGGACACCCAGCCTGTTCTCTGGCAAGTCTCTGAAACGCCTGATCCGATACATCAGGGATCGTGTCAGCTGTCGGGACGATCTGGAAGTCACGCTTGAAGCGAATCCGGGCAGCCTTGAACATCATGACCAGTTCGGCGAGTATCTCGATGCCGGCATCAATCGGCTATCCCTGGGCGTGCAGAGCCTCGACGATGGCTGCTTGATCCGTATCGGTCGCATTCACCATGCAGATGACGTCCGCAAGGCTCTCGAAAATGCCCGCACGTCAGGATTCTGCAATATCAATATCGACATGATGTATGGCTTGCCCGATCAATCGCTTGATATGGCAATCAAGGATTGCGAGCATGCAATCGCTTTTGGTACTGAGCATATCTCATGCTATCAATTGACGCTTGAACCGAACACGCTGTTCTATCTTGATCCCCCAACACTGGCAGATCATGACAGCATCTATCGGATGCAAACGGAGTTGCAGGCGCTACTTGAGGATCACGGTTATGTTCAGTATGAAGTTTCTGCCTATGCCAGGGCCGGCATGCAGTGCAGACACAATATGCATTACTGGACTTTCGGCGATTATCTGGGAATCGGTGCCGGTGCCCACTCCAAAATTCTGGCCGAGGACGGAGTCCTGCGCATCTGGAAAGAGAAACACCCTGAACATTACCAGCGTAAAGTGGCAAGTGGCGCATCATGGAAGAACCATGAACCTGTTCGTCAGGAATACCTGATGGTCGAATTCATGATGAACGCGCTTCGCATCAAGCAGGGCGTTAGCCTCGATGCATTTGAACAGCGAACGTTACTGAATCGAGAAGATTTGCTCTCTCTTGCTCAGGTTTTCCGTGATGAAGATTTACTGGTCATCGAGAATGGCCTACTTCGCTGCACGGATCGGGGATACCTGTTCATTGATGAAATCATCGAGCGCATGATCCCGTAAATTCAGCAACAACAACGAACTGTACTCAGCTACAGGCGCAGTCCCATCTATTCGTACTCAACGACGCTCCGAATGGATTCTCCGGCATGCATGAGATCAAAAGCATCATTGATCCTTTCAAGCGGCATTTTGTGGGTAATCAAGTCATCAATGTTGATTTTGCCTTCCATGTACCAGTCCACAATCCTGGGGACATCCGTTCTTCCTCTGGCTCCGCCGAATGCAGTCCCCCGCCAGACCCGACCGGTAACCAGCTGGAAAGGTCGCGTGCTGATTTCTTGTCCGGCACCGGCAACTCCGATGATGATGCTCTCACCCCATCCCTTGTGGCAGCATTCCAGAGCCTGGCGCATCAACTCCACATTGCCCACGCATTCAAAGCTGAAATCCGCACCTCCATGGGTGAGACTGACCAGATACGAGACCAGTTCCCCATTCAATTCGTTCGGGTTGACGAAATGTGTCATGCCGAACTGGCTTGCCAGTTCCTCACGATCAGGATTAATATCAACGCCGACGATGATATCTGCGCCACAAAGCCGGGCACCCTGAATAACATTCAGGCCGATTCCGCCAAGCCCGAACACCACAACATTGTCGCCAGGCTTGACCTTGGCAGTATTCATGACCGCCCCAATGCCCGTGGTCACCCCGCAACCGATGTAGCAGACCTTGTCAAATGGCGCATCCTTGCGAATTCGGGCTACGGCAATTTCCGGCAGCACCGTAAAATTGGAGAAGGTCGAAGTGCCCATATAATGGTAGATCGATTCATTGCCCAGAGAAAAGCGGCTGGTGCCATCGGGCATCATGCCCTGACCCTGTGTTACACGTATGGCTTGGCAGAGATTGGTTTTTCCACTCGTGCAGTAGTCACACTGCCGGCATTCCGGGGTATACAGGGGAATCACATGATCCCCTCTTCTAACGCTGGTTACGTCGGGCCCAACATCAACCACAACGCCTGCCCCCTCATGCCCCAGTATCGCTGGAAACAGACCTTCAGGGTCTGCACCGGAAAGCGTGAATTCATCGGTATGGCAAATTCCGGTAGCCTTGATTTCGACCATGACCTCACCGGCCTTCGGCCCTTCGAGCTGGACCGTTTCAATGCTCAATCGCTGACCTGCCTCATGGGCTACTGCCGCTTTGGTTTCCATAGTATTTCCCCAATCTTGGTTTTATGTGTCAACACCTGCCACCTTCAGCATTGCGTGCAGCAATACATTGCATCCAGCCGCCAGGTCTTCGGGTTTTGCATACTCGGCTTCGTTGTGACTCAAGCCATCCAGACACGGAACAAAAATCATGGCTGTCGGCATCACCCGACAAACCTGGCAGGCATCGTGACCTGCACCGGAAATCATTTTCCGGGCCCTCAAGCCCAGTCGATCTGACGCTTCCCTGACCGCATCAATACAGTCAGGATCAAACTTGACCGGCGGGTTATGCCAGATGGGTTCAAGGTGAATATCCATGCCTTGCCTTTCGGATATATCGTGAAGATTCTTCTTCATGGCCTGCTCCAGCCTATTGAGCCCTTCATCTTCAGGATGGCGAAGGTCGACAGAGAAATGCACTGATCCAGGTATGGTATTTCGGGAACCCGGTGAAACGTTCAGGCACCCCACGGTAGCGAGTGCATGAGGCGAATTGTCCAGTGCAAGCCGATTCAGCATGCCGACAATCTCGGAAGCGGCTACCAGTGCATCCTTGCGGTTTGGCATCGGCGTGGTCCCCGAATGGGAGTCCTGGCCTGATACCGTGATATCGAACCACTTGACCCCCTGCCCTCCGGTTACGATCCCGATCTGGTCTTCCGCTTCCTCGAGAACTGGCCCCTGTTCGATGTGTGCTTCAAACAATGCGCCCAGGGAATGCGCTCCGCATGGCTCTTGCCCCAGATAGCCGATATCCCTGAGTGCATCCAGTAAAGTGATGCCTTTCACATCCTCTTGTGCCCAGGCATATTGCTTGTCGAAGAGACCTGCGTATACGCCTGAAGCGATCATGGCCGGGGCAAATCTTGAGCCTTCTTCATTGGTCCAATCGACAATCTCGATCGGTGCCCTGGTCCTGATGGAGTTTTCGTTTAGTGTACGCACCACTTCCAAAGCCGCCAGCACGCCATAGATTCCATCAAAGCGTCCACCATGCGGTTGAGTATCGAGGTGACTGCCTGCGCAAATCGGAAGTTTCGTGTCCTCGGTCCCGGGTCTTCGGGCAAAAATATTCCCCATGTCATCAATCGATACCGAACACGCTTCGTTTTTGCACCACTTCACAAATAGATCCCTGGCTTGTCGGTCTTCCTCGGTCAGGGCCAGGCGACTTGACCCTCCATGTTGACCCGGGCCAATCTCGGCAATATCCATGATGCTTTTCCAAAGCCGGTCGCCGTTAATTCGAAGGTGCTGAACGGATTTGCCCATGTCTTGCTACTCCATAGATACTTTCGAATTCCGCCCCATGCGTACAGTCGTAGTGACTTTCTGAGCTGTTGACTTGCTGCTGGAATTCATGTTCAACCCTTCTATCCGGTGACACCAGGTGCGGTCAAAGCTGCGACGCTCGCGCATTTTTCCCGGAAACATGGTCACGTTTTGATTCTGATCTGCATTTCTGGGGAAGAAGAACACGGATCCCAGTAAAATTTCGTCATGGGGAATACCGAGCAAGTCAAACGTTTCCCTTTCTCGCAATGATCCTCCGCTTGACCAGTAGTTCGGGATCTCGTGCTCGGTAGCAGTCAGGATCATGTTTTGAATCGCTGCAGCAGTGGCAGCGATATGTTCCATATTGGTTTGGGTCGCATCAAAACCGTCAGGCTCCGCATTCCCTGCTGGCTCGTCCGCTGTTGTCGGACACCAGGTTACCTGCAACAGCATATCCGCAGCAGCCAGCATTTCTGCTACTTTTGTCTTGTCATTGCGGCCAATCAGCCACTTTCTGAGTTGTCTGCAGATCGTTCGATTCAGAATATAAATTCGCCATGGTTCCGGGGCATTGTCGGAAAGCTTTTCACGATGGGAATTGGCGGCCATGTAGTGAAACGGTGCATAGGCTGCCGCATTGACCAGAGACTCAAGAAGAGCCTGGTCAAAATCGGCCTCTAATGGCGACTTGGCAAGAACCTTGCTGGTTCTCCTTGATGCGATGATTTCTTTAATTGACAAGATATGAAACTGTGTCTTGAAGTTGTCCGATCTGGCAAAACCAGGCACCCGGTTGCTCATGTAGAAGCCAATCGAAGCAACTGACCGCTTTTCAAGTCAGGATGCTTGCAAAAATTATAGCCCGTTCCGTCGCCATTATACTTGACCCATTATAACCCCAACTGATTCCGGATTCGGCGGGCTGGTCATATCGGAGAAATCCAGCTGCGGAAAATACCTCATGAGATGGGCCATCAGTCCGGCATTCTGCCTGCTGACAGAGTATTTTTCTCCGCGGTGCTTCAGTCAGCTGTTGCTGGACAGGAAATAATCAGCCGGCACGCAATCCAGTGTCTGTCCGGCTCCGGAAAATGTTCCTGTCCATGAACTGCATGCGTCTTCAATGACATCGAAAGCCAGACCGTTCTTGCAGATTCCGGTGTCCCGGGTGAATCACGGCAGAGCGCCAGCAAGGCCGTTATCCAGAACATGGCCTTCCGATGAAGCCGCTGAGGAAACCCTGCATTCCAGCCACCTCATGGGCAGGACCGGTTCCTGCCACAGTGCCCTGTCGTTCAGTCATCCCTTTTTGATGGCCCGCCTGGTCATCCGGCATTTGGGATCCGTCATGCCCGCCGGAGCCGCAGAGGGAATACCATGATGCTGCACCATTGTATACCCACCACCGACCGCATATCCTGCTCTGTACGGTCACCTGACCCTGCACCCGTATGGAGACCGGAAATGAACGGCGATGCACGAAACAAGGCAGGGGCCTGTATCCAGGCATGCTCATGGTTTCAGGCAGTTGACGCTCGACAGTCGATTTTGGACGAGCCTCTTCTTGATGGAAGAAGCCGGTAATTCCTGGCTTTGCTCCATGCAAGGGCTTCCGTTGCCGGCCCCGTCATTATGCCGATATGGAAAAATACAGGGGATGAATCCATGCGGTTTTTGCGCTTTCAAATGAATCGTTTTCCATACTGCTGATCGAACCGCTATACTTTGAAATACCCACTCGAGCAATTATCCAGCATCATCGATCAGAAAACTTCCATTCTGGCTGTGCCTGACACAGTTCGCAATCAACAATTCTTTCAGGAATATCGAATGAATACCGAGAAATACGACTACATTGTTATTGGAGGCGGTAGCGGCGGCATCGCTTCGGCACGAAGGGCTGCCGAGTATGGTGCCGATGTCCTGCTGATTGAAAACGGCAATCTTGGGGGTACTTGCGTAAATGTCGGCTGTGTTCCGAAAAAAGTGATGTGGTCAGCCTCGCAAATCCACGAAACAGTCAGCCTCGCTCATCAATATGGAATGCCCGTCACATCAGGCCATCTTGACTGGCACAAGCTCAAGTCATCCAGAGACGTCTACATACATAGACTGAATGGGATCTATGCCCGAAACCTGGAAAAATCCGGAGTGAACGTCAAACAGGGTGTCGCACGCTTTGTCTCGCCTGATTCTGTTGAAGTCAATGAAGAACGTTACTCTGCTGAGCATGTCCTGATTTCCACCGGAGGACAGCCTTCGAATCCGAACCTTGAAGGCACGGAACTTGGCATCGACAGCAACGGCTTTTTTGAATTGGAAGAACAGCCGTCCAATCTGCTCGTGGTAGGTTCCGGCTATATTGCGACAGAACTCGCTGGACTGATGCATGGACTTGGCAGTCAAGTCACCATGGCTTTGCGAAAAAACCGGTTGCTGGGTGCATTCGATACAGACCTGCAGCAGACCGTTCTTGAGCATATGGAAGAATCCGGGATCGAAATCATTCGAAATATTTCTCTTGCCAGACTGGACGGTAAACGCGGCAACATTGAATACGAAGATACCGAAGGCAATGCCAGAGGGGGATTCGATTGTGTAATCTGGGCTATCGGAAGGCGTCCCAATACTCAATCCCTCAATCTCGAAAATGCCGGATTAAGTCCCAATGACCGGGGCTTCATTGATACCGATCAGTTCCAGAATACCGCTCAGAGCGGAATTTATGCAGTGGGTGACGTCACCCCTCGAGCCCAGTTGACACCTGTTGCCATCGCCGCCGGACGCAAACTCTCCGATCGGGTTTTTGGCGGACAGAAAGAAGCCAGGCTGGATTATTCCAATATTCCGACAGTCGTGTTTTCCCACCCACCTGTGGGCACCGTAGGGTTGACCGAGGCGGCTGCAATGGATCATTTCGGCAAGGATTCAATCAAGGTTTATCGAAACACCTTTGTCGACATGTACTTTGCACTTTGCGAGCATAAACCGCGAACCCTCGTCAAACTCATTGTTGAGGGCCCGGATGAACGAATTGTAGGTTGCCATGTTGCCGGACGAGGAGCCGATGAAATGATTCAGGGCTTTGCTGTCGCTGTCAGGATGGGGGCCACCAAGTCAGACTTCGACAATACCGTTGCCATTCATCCGACCGCAGCCGAAGAACTCGTTACACTGAGAGCGTGATCATAATCAGGCGGCTCTGACCAACCTGTCGAGGTGAACAAGCAGTATCGTGATTGCGGCCGGGGTAACTCCCGGAATCCGGGCCGCCTGGCCGATCGTTTCGGGACGAACCTGATTGAGCTTTTCGGTCACTTCAGCGGACAATCCGTGCACGTCCGCATAGTTCATGTCCTGTGGAATCATCAGGCCATGACTTTGTCCAAGGCGCTCGATTTCAGAAACCTGACGTTCAATATAACCATCATAGCGAGCCTGGATTTCCAGTTGCTTCTCAATATCAAAATCCTCAAGCGGCGTCTCCAGACCCGCAATATCGATCAATTCCCGGTAATTTGCCTCGGGCCTGCGTAACAAATCAAACAGACTGGTCTCGCGAAGCAGTGGCTGACCAAACTTCTCGACGAACGTTTCCCGGACTTCATCGGGTTTCAGATGCACCCGCTTAAAACGATCAATTTCCTGATGCAGACGGTCACGCTTTTTTGCAAAAACCTTCATTCTTGAATCGTCTACCAGCCCGAGCTCATGGCCTTTTTCAGTCAACCGCAAATCGGCATTATCCTCGCGTAACTGCAATCGGTATTCGGCACGCGAAGTAAACATTCGGTAGGGCTCCAGAGTTCCCTGTGTAATCAGGTCATCAATCATGACTCCGATGTAGGCCTCATTGCGGGCCGGACACCAGGGCTCAAGCCCCCGTATTTTCCTGGCCGCATTCAATCCGGCAATCAGTCCCTGTCCCGCAGCCTCTTCATAGCCGGTCGTCCCATTGATCTGGCCTGCAAAAAACAACCCTTCGACGCATTTCGTTTCAAGCGAGCCCCTCAACCCCCTCGGGTCAAAAAAATCATATTCAATGGCATAGCCCGGCCGCGTGATTCGAGCATGTTCAAAGCCCTTGATCGAGCGCACAAAGGCAACTTGTGTCTCGAACGGCAGGCTTGTCGAGATTCCGTTAGGATAGACCTCGGTCGTATTCAATCCTTCAGGTTCAACAAAGATCTGGTGAGTCGGCTTATCGGCAAACCGAACCACCTTGTCTTCAATTGAAGGGCAGTAGCGGGGGCCGGTTCCTTCGATCATTCCTCCATACATTGGCGATTGATGCAAGGCCGACTGAATGATGTCATGAGTTGCCGGATTGGTGTGCGCTATATGGCAAATCACCTGTTCAGGGTGATCGTCGGGCCTGCCCAGATGGGAGAAGACCGGAACGGGATCATCTCCCGGTTGTTTTTCAAGCGTGCTGTAGTCAATGGTCTTGCCGTCGATTCTCGGTGGGGTGCCTGTTTTGAGGCGTTTCGTGGCAAGCGGTAATTCATGCAGTTTTTCAGCCAGCGCAACAGAAGGCGGGTCTCCTGCGCGTCCTCCCTGACTTTGCTCCATGCCGACAAAGATCCTGCCATTTAAAAATGTTCCGGCCGTCAGCACCACGCATTTCGCATGGATACGAATGCCGAGTTGGGATAGAACCCCGCTTATCCGGCCATCAGCAATTATCAGATCATCAACAGACTGCTGAAACACGGACAGGTTGGGCTGATGATCAACAGCTTGTCGAATTGCCATCCTGTACAGTGCACGATCGGCTTGCGCACGTGTCGCCCTGACTGCAGGACCCTTTCGAGAATTCAGGATTCTGAAATGAATTCCTGCATGATCAATGGCAGTTGCCATGATGCCACCCAGGGCATCAATTTCCTTGACGATATGCCCCTTGCCAATACCCCCGATGGCTGGATTGCAGGACATCTGGCCAATGGTTTCGATATTGTGCGTGATCAGCAGAGTACTGGAGCCCATACGAGCCGATGCAAGGGCTGCTTCAACACCGGCATGCCCAGCACCAATCACGATCACATCAAACTGTTCTGAAAAGCCCATGGTCTCTCATGAAACGCCAGCATAACGGGCTAGGGCGTTGCCTCTGGTTGGTAGTAATAGTCGTATTTTCTCAGAACCTCATCGGTAAACAGCCATGCCTGGCGGTGAGACAGCGTGCTGCTTTCAGGAATCACGATCCTCACATACAGTTCCTGACCCAATTGCTCTTTCAGACCTTGCAGAACTTCATTCAGCTCGGCCAGGCTGACGGTTCTGGCACTTTCCTGATCCGGCTCGCGAATTCGGTAGTTCAATTCGGTGCCGATTTTATCAAAATAAACCAACACCACCTGTTTCCCGGCTTCGCTTCGTGCGGGCCGCACAAGATCCCGATATTTTTCATCCAGAATTTCATATTCATCCTGAAGGGTCTTGTATTGCTGATTTGAGGCGCTTGCCTCTGATTCGAGATCAACGATTTTGAGTTCCATGAGTCTGATCAGGTTCTCCAGTGCTTCCATTTGCTCACTCGTTATCCGATATTCTTCTGCCTGGCGTTTCTGGGCAGCCAGGCTTCTGCTGATCTCGGATTCCAACTCCTGATTGACTAGACTGGATTGATCCAGTAACTGTTGTACGCTGACAAGCTGCAAGGTCACGGTATCAAGCTTGTCTTCAAGGCTTGATCGCTGTTCAGTGAGTGAGCGAATACTTTCAGCAGACGCCAGTTCCAAATCCGATAACTGCTGTTCCAAACCCGAGATCTGACCCAACAGTTTCTGATTTTCGAAAATCAGGGTTTCAACTTTCTCCTGTGAAATTTTTTCGGCTGCAAGGAACTCCCTGATCCTTTTTTCAGACTCCAGATTTTCTTTTTCAAGTTGTCTTTCCATTTCAAGGAGGCTCTCGACTCGACCCAGAAGGCTTTCGACTCGAAGCTCAATCTCTGATTTTTCCTGGGCAAGCTGCGCGGCTGTGCTTGTCAGGTCATCACGCCTGGACTGGAGATTGACAACTTCAGATTGGAGTCCTTCCAGCTGAGACTGCTGGTCGCGTATTTCCCGTTGCTGGCGGTCACTCTCAATACGCATCCGCTCGAGTTGCGTCTGGAGGGCATCTCGCGCTTCCTCGGCTTCCTGCTGGTTGAACTGGGTAGCCATCAACTGTCTGGACAAATCCAGTTTTTGCACCATAATGACAGCCAGTGCCATCAGGAAAATCATGACGATGACTGCCATGATATCCGTAAACGAGGGCCAGACACCCTCATCTCCAATTCCGCGAGTCGTATGCCCGATGCGGATATCAGGAAAGCCGGAGCGCTCAGTCATCCGAATTTCGATGGGTTGATCCGATTCGGAATCCCTCCTGTAACAGGTCAATTACCCTGTCTAGCCGCTCACTGTTCTGTTCAACATGATGACTGTTGATCTGAATTGATTTTTGCATGGCCACGAGATGATCCAGCTGCTTTTGATTCATTCCGGAATCCGTTACTGCCTTGAACAGCTCTTCCACCATCGCATTCAGCTGACTTGTAGCTTCGAGGTATTTTTTCCTGGACTCATCCAGCTCTGTGAACAGAGATGAACCATCAGCAAGTCGAGGCACTATGGCAATCGCAGTTACCTGTTCCAGTTTGCTGATCACGTAAGTTTGAATATCCGTCAACTTGATGAAGAAGTATCCAAAAAACAAGTAAGCGACGATTGCCGTCATGGTTGTCGACAACGCCGTTGACATGCCATAAATCATCACGCCTAGACTCGACTCCTGTGCAGCGGATCGTTCTACGACGTTACCGACTGTGCCATCTATCTGAAGCAGTTCCGATGCGCCAATCAAGGACAAGGACAATGAGATTATGGTTCCGAAAACACCAGTCAGGATCAGTACATTGTGGACAAACTTCAGAAAGCTGTTACGGCTTGATTGCTCCGCAAGCAGTGTCGCAGCCAAGGCACTTTGATCGATATTTACCCCGTCTTCGACAGCCTTGTTGAGAATTTGGTAGCGGGCCGCCACCATGCTGTTATTGCCAATACCCATCAAGACCTGTTTGCCCAGCCTGTGATTTTCTTCAAACAGCCAAATATTCCGTTCTTCCGTCTGGTATTCGAAGAATCGGTAAACCAGTTGCAGCAGGCCTCCTATAAACAGTACAAAAATACCTGCATTGACCACCATCCCCACTGCATGAACCTGATTTGCGACATAGATTTGGTACAGGATATCTCGTTGCCAGAAACAGACCGTCGCAAGAAGTGCCAGGAGAATGGGCATCCTGATCAGGATAGCCCCAGTTTGGTTTTGTATTTTCATGGTGGATAGACTTGCAGTCAGGGTTGCCAAACCAGCACTGCCGGGCCCTCAAGCAGATTCCGATACTGCAATGAATTATATCCTTAAATCCACAGCAATATCGATTTGCCAGCCCAGCCGCTATCGGAATCCTAATTGAATAAACATCTTACTTCCCGATGCAAAATGAACTGAATATCATTCCAAGCAACTCATCGCTGGTAACCTTGCCCGTGATCTCTGACAAGGCCCGATGACAGAGAGACAAATCTTCGGCCAGCATCTCACCAGCCCGACTCAAGCATAGCTGCTCCATTCCGGCATCCAGCGATGCCCTTGCCCGAAACAGTGCATCGATGTGGCGCTGTCGGGCCATGAATGTTCCTTCCTGCCCGCCAACATAGCCCACTGCCGACTTGATTTTTTCCTTCAAGTCCTCGACACCCTGCCCAGTCCTGACTGAAATACATGCCTCCATCAACTCTTCGGATTGGTCACGCCCGGAAAGATCGATCTTGTTGCGGACCAGCAAGACCGGCAATTCGTCATGACTTGCCAACAGCCGCTCGACTTCCAGTGGGTCTGTTGCATCATCATCGACAACCAGCAATACCATGTCTGCTTCCTTCTGAACACGTCTGGCACGCCTCACCCCTTCTGCCTCAATTTCATCCTGAGTGTCCCTGATACCGGCCGTATCCACAATCTCCATGGGTATGCCATCCAAATCAACGAGCTGATCCAGAGTATCCCGGGTTGTACCGGGCAAATCGCTGACGATCGCCCGATCCTGCCCTGCCAGAACATTCAGCAGACTCGACTTGCCCGCATTTGGCAATCCGGTCAGTACAACCTTGATTCCATCACGCAAGAGCCGACCCTGCCGCATGGATGACTGAACTTCATCGAACTGTTGAGCAAGCGCTTCCAGCTTTTGCAGGGCACCCGACTCACTCAGCCAATCGATTTCCTCTTCCGGGAAATCAAGCGATGCTTCAACCAGTATTCTGAGCTCAGTCAACTGCCCGGCAAGTTTCTCTACCTTGCGAGACAATTCCCCCTTCATCGAACGAAACGCGGATCGAGCAGCCGATTCTGTGGTACTGTTGATGAGGTCCGCAATGGCTTCGGCCTGGGTCAAGTCAATGCGGCCATTCAGGAATGCACGCTTGCTGAATTCACCGGGCTCGGCCGGTCGTGCCCCGAGCTCCATGCATCTCTTGACCATCAAGTCCAGAATGACCGGACTGCCATGCCCCTGAAACTCCAGTACATCTTCTCCGGTAAAGCTGTGCGGTGCAACAAAGCGCAAGGCAATACCGCGGTCAATCGCCTCCAGTTTCGAATCCAGAAAGGAACAGTATTGCGCCTGGCCTGGCTCGGGGCTTGCAGAGAGGGTCCTGCTTGCAATCGGGCCAGCCTGGGGTCCCGATAACCTGACTATGCCAATCCCACCTTGCCCGTAGGGTGTGGCAATGGCAACAATCGTCTCACGAGAATCCAAGCCAGAGCGTCAGTTGGACGCGTATTTTCGGGTATTGTAGTACTGCTGGGCAATTGAAAGTATGTTGTTGACTACCCAGTACAGCACCAGACCTGCAGGAAACCACAAGAAGAAAACCGTGAATACAAATGGCAGCGCCATCATGATCTTTTTCTGCAGAGGATCGACCGGAGCAGGATTCAGGAAGTGCTGGATCAACATCGATGCACCCATGATTATCGGTAGCACGAAATACGGGTCCGGTACCGAGAGATCATTCAGCCAGAGCATGAAATCGGCCTGCCGCAGCTCCACGCTTTCCAGTAGCACCCAGTACAAGGCGATAAACACCGGGATCTGAATCAGGATTGGCAGGCAGCCACCTGCCGGGTTGACCTTCTCTTCCTTGTACATTTTCATCATTTCCTGCTGAAAACGCTGCTTGTCGTCGCCATAGCGCTCCTTGAGCGTGACCATGCGCGGCTGCAGCTTTTTCATTCTGGCCATTGATTTGTAGCTGGTAGCCGATAACGGATAAAACACAAGCTTGACCAGAAAAGTCAGAAAAATAATCGCCCACCCCCAATTGTTGGTGAAACCGTGGATTTTCTGCAGCAGCCAGAATAATGGCGAGGCAATAGGCGTTAACCATCCGTAATCTACAGTCAGTTTGAGCCCGGGAGCCCCCTGCTCATCCAGACGAACCTGCTCCTTGGGGCCGGCGAACAGCACGGCCTCCAGCTGTCCGGACTCGCCAGGCGGGATGGTCACCGGCTGGAGCGTCTTGTAGCCAATGCGATATTGCGGATCCCTGTCATCACTGACCCCGGAGTAAAGCTGGTAGCCATCGGATCCGGTAGGCAGCCATGCCACGACAAAATAATGCTGCATCATCGCCACCCAGCCTGAGTCAGTATTGAGATTCACGGTCTCATCACGCAGTTTGTCGTAACTGATCTTGTCGTATTTGTCCTCTTCGGTATAGACAGCCGCTCCACTGAAACTCGGTAATGCACCAAGTATGCCCATGGTCCCACCAGATTCGATTTCGGTCTGTTTCAGATGCCCGTACACAAAGCCTGTCCAGGGCACATCGCTCGTATTCACCACCCTGAAAGTCATCTCTATCCGATAACTGTTCTTCCTGAACAAAAATACTTTCTGATACTGAATACCCTGTGGCGATGTCCAGTCAAGCACCACTTCCATAGTCTCGCGACCAGCCAAATCGAAGGCGGTCTGATCAGCACTGTAGAGAACATTGTGGTTCGGATACTCCCCCTCGCTCCCGATCAAGCCGCTTTGCGCAACAAAAAGACGGGGGTTTTCCCTAAACATCAGTACGAATGGATCATCCGGGGTATCCACGTTCACGGGATGATCAATCAGCTCAAGACGTATCAGGTCTCCGCCCTGCAGGTCAATCTCGGCATTTACCAGACCGGTTTTGACTTGAATGATTTGGCCCGGCCGCTCTCCAGCATCCGGAATGGCATCCACCTCTGGAATTTCCGACTCCTCCGGAGTTTTTTCAGTAATAACTGTTGGTGTCTCCGGCACTTCTTCCAGACTCACTCCGCTCGGCGTGACCGGGACTTCCTCCTGCTCCAGGCTATCCCCGTCCTGATAATTGCTGTTGAAATCCAGCCAGGACATCCACATCATGACCAGTGTCAACCCAAGGGCGACAAACAGGAGAATTCGCTGAAACTGCATGCTCGATAATCCGATTCAGGACTGTTCAGATTGCGGCAATGCCTCGGGAACGGGATCATAACCACCCGAGCTCCAGGGGTGACATCGGGCAATTCGCCTGACCGTCAGCATTGAGCCCTTGCATGCACCGTGCTCATCAATCGCTTCAAGTGCATATCTTGAGCAACAGGGATAGTATCTACAGTTACTGCCCAAGTACGGGCTGATGGCGAGCTGGTAAACGCGAATCAGGAATCGCAGACAGCGGCTCGGGAAATCTACTTCTGGCTTTGACATTTTTTTTGACTGATCTCAAACAGGCGCATCAGTTCCCGATGCAACGCCGCATTGGTCTCGCAAGATATTCCCGGGGCTGCGACCACGATGAAGTCCATGTCGGATAACTGACCCTGACAATGTCGGAATGCTTCGCGAATCTGGCGCTTGATTCGATTTCTCTGTACTGCTTTTTTACTTGCCTTTTTCGATACAACCAGTCCAAGCCTCGGATACCTGAACTGACTGTGGGTCGCATGAACCTTGAACAGTCGGCCATGCGCCGAAACCCCATTTCGAGCACGAGCCCTGAATGGCGCACTGTCAGCGATTCTTTGACAACGGGTCAACCTCGACGAATTTGCCAACTTGAACGGTCAACTCATGCGCTAAGACGAGCCCGCCCCTTGGCACGTCGGGCATTGATCACCGCACGGCCCGAGCGGGTTCGCATGCGCTGCCTGAATCCGTGAGTTCGTTTGCGTTTGAGATTGCTTGGCTGGAATGTACGTTTCATGACTGAATAAGGAACAAATGTCTCGACCTGAAAGGAAATTGAATTTTACTGATTCATGATTGAATTTCAAGATGCCGGCACACCGCGATCTGGAACAATCCGTACGGTTGATCCAGGCCGGGAGGAACTCTTGATCGGTCGAATCTGCGAGGACAAATCGGTTCAGGGTTCTGATTTGCAATCCTGTAAAATCGCAACCCACAAACCCCTACCTCGAAAACAATCGTCAATTTTCCAATGCCCAGAAATGCAATCTATGCACAGTCAGGCGGAGTGACAGCAGTCATAAATGCCAGTGCCTGTGCCATTATTGAAACAGCGCGAAAAAATTCGGGACAGATCGGCAAGGTGTATGCCGGACGCAACGGGATCGTGGGCATACTCAGGGAAGACTTGATCGATACGTCTGAAGAGTCATCCGAATCAATCGCAAGACTTCGCACTACGCCCGCGGGCGCATTTGGTTCCTGTCGCTACAAGTTGAAAAGCATGCAGGAAAGTCATGCTGCATACCAGAGACTGATTGATGTCTTTGCAGCTCATGACGTCGGCTATTTCTTCTATAACGGAGGGGGCGACTCCGCCGACACCTGCCTCAAGATTGCCAGGATTTCCGAGCAAATGGGGTATCCGGTACAGGCCATTCACGTCCCCAAAACCGTTGACAACGATCTGCCGATCACCGACAACAGTCCCGGGTTCGGATCTGTCGCCAAATACATCGCAACTTCAGTGCTTGAAGCGAGCCTTGATGTTGCTTCCATGTCGTTAACTTCAACCAAGGTCTTCATTCTTGAAGTCATGGGACGACATTCCGGATGGATTGCTGCCGCAGGCGGCATGGCCTCAAGCCAGGAACTGCCGATCCCGCTGGTTATCCTGTTTCCCGAAATCGCATTCGATCGAGAATCGTTTGTCAAACGCGTTCAGGATGCTGTCACATGCCATGGCCAGGTTTCCATTATCGTCTCGGAAGGGATTGCCGACAAGGATGGCCGGTTCCTGACAGACCAGGGACGAAGCGATGCTTTCGGTCATCAGCAATTGGGGGGAGTTGCACCAACCATCGCCTCCATCGTCATGCAGGATACGGGGTTCAAATATCATTGGGCCGTTGCAGATTATCTGCAACGGTCAGCACGTCATATTGCTTCAAGAACAGATGTCGAACAGGCCTATGCGGTTGGCGAATCAGCCGTACTCATGGCACTCGCAGGCGAGAATTCAGTGATGCCGGCAATTGTCCGCACAAGCAGCCATCCCTACGCATGGGAAATTGGCAAGGCTGAGCTGGAGGAAGTGGCGAATATCGAGAAAAAACTGCCGAGAACTTTTGTCGACAAGAGCGGATTTGGAATCACGCAGGCCTGTCGGGATTACATTGCACCGCTGATGGAGGGTGAAGACTGCCCGGCATTCCAAAACGGCATTCCACACTACGTCCGGCTAAAGAATAAATCCGTGCCAAGGAAGCTTGGCACGGATTTTGAGGTGTAGTTGAACGGTCAGCAACCGGGGCCAGCGAAAACTTGCGAGCCTGCCGATTGAGCGAAAAACAGCGGAATTCCGCTCTCTTTCCATGAGTTTGCCAACGGATCACAAAAGCGGCGCGATGACCAGACTCACGATGGCCATGACATTGATCAAGATGTTCATGGACGGACCGGAAGTATCCTTGAACGGATCTCCGACCGTATCACCCACCACTGCAGCTGCATGAACATCGGAGCCCTTGCCCCCGAAGTTTCCCTTTTCAATGTATTTTTTTGCATTGTCCCATGCACCGCCAGCATTGGCCATGGTCAAGGCCATGACTACGCAGCCAAGAAGCGCGCCACCCAGCATGCCACCGAGTGCTTGTGCCCCCAGCCCAAACCCAACAGCACAAGGGGCCACTACAGCAAGTACACCCGGCGGTACCATGCGCTTCAGGGCCGCCTTGGTTGCAATGTCAACACAACGATCAGAATCGGGTTTTGCATTGCCTTCCATAAGTCCGGGAATTTCCTTGAACTGACGGCGAATTTCCTGAATCATGTCGAATGCCGCGCTACCCACCGCATTCATGGTCAGTGAAGACACCAGAAAGGGAAAGATGCCGCCCAGGAACATGCCGGCCAACACTGTTGGATGACTCAAATCCAGGGTAAACCCGGGATTCAGGACCGATACGGTCTCTATGAATGCCGAGATCAAGGCCAACGCAGCCAGGGCCGCCGCACCGATGGCAAAGCCCTTGCCAATAGCTGCCGTCGTATTTCCAAGCTCGTCCAGAGAGTCGGTGATCTTGCGCACATCCTCGCCCAGGCCGGACATTTCAGCAATACCGCCGGCATTGTCTGCGACCGGGCCATAGGCATCAATCGCCATGGTGATGCCAACGGTGGCCAGCATGCCAACTGCCGAGATGCCCACGCCATACAAGCCTGAGAGATGACTGGAGACCAGAATAATCGTGGCAATAATCAACAGCGGTACCACTACGGACTGCATGCCGACAGCGAGACCCGTGATCATCACGGTCGCGGTTCCCGTCTCACCGCTTTTTGCGATATCCCGAACCGGTTTGCCGCCGGTGTAGTATTCGGTGATTAATCCGATACCGATACCTCCGGCAGCACCAACCACGACCGAAACCCAGATTCTTGCATTGACATCCAGCCAGCTGACAACACCGTAAGCAAGGACCATGAAGACAATAGTCGCTCCTATCGTGCCAATGCGAAGTGCAAGTTCCGGTGATCTGGCAGTGTTTACCTTAACCAGCACGACCCCCAGTATTGAACAAAGAATGCCGGCTGATGCCAATGCAAGTGGCAGAAACATCAGGATGTGTCTTTCGCCATAAATAGCGGTCATGGCCAAGGGCAAGGTCGAGGCAATGGCGATCGTGGCAATGATTGAACCACAGTAGGATTCAAAAATGTCGGAACCCATGCCGGCCACATCGCCAACGTTGTCACCCACATTGTCGGCAATGACGCCGGGGTTGCGGGGATCATCCTCAGGAATGCCTGCTTCAACCTTGCCGACGAGGTCTGCACCGACGTCTGCACTTTTGGTAAAGATGCCTCCGCCTACGCGTGAGAACAGTGCAACGGATGAAGCACCCATGCCAAATCCGTGAATGACGTGTGCAGTATGGGGATCACCGCCGTAGAGCAGGTACAGAAATCCAATACCCAGAAGCCCCATTGCCGCAATCGTGAGACCCATCACTGAACCGCCAAAAAATGAAACCGCGAGTGCTGTTTCGGCTCCATGCCGAGCCGCTGCCGTTGTCGTTCGCACGTTGGCACGCGTCGCCGAATACATGCCGATATAGCCGGCAATCCCGGAACAGAACGCGCCAACCAGAAAGGCGATGGTGGTCTTGATTCCGAGATCCGAAAACAGGATGAACACGGATACGACAGCGACAAAGATCAGCAGATAGGTATACTCCCGCCGCATGAACACCATTGCACCACGATGAATTTGTTCGCCAATTTCTGCGACTTTTCCTTCACCAGCCGGGTATTTAAGGATCATCCGATAGACTACAAAGGCAGATATCATGCCAAGAACACCGAATAAAACCGGCAAGTAAGTAAGATTCATATCGCTGAGACTCCCAGGAATTCCATTGAAAAATAAGGGTGCACATTATAGCGATTCAGCAAGCGATAAATCAATCGCTTTGGTGACCCCGAAACGGACCGAAATGGGATAAGCCGCCTCATGGAAAACTCTTGGATCGAGCGGGCCTGACACGAAAATGGCAGGGCGTGAGTTGCAGCTCAGAAACGGCCATCGGTTCGGCAATTCCGGGAACATTATGCTTGTCAGGCATTTCGTCAAATCTTCCCCGGTCCAACTTCAGCCTGACGGCAGTCGGTCCGCATGCTGCTGCGAGCAGGCAGGCTGCGAACACCGCAAAAGCCAACAGTGGAATCGAGTATCGTTGAGCTGGCCGCAGCATGAACAGGAACATGCCATTTCTACTTGCCGGCAGCTCGATTATTCAGGATTGCGGAAATCCTGAATACTCCCATACGCCATTCAATGAATGCCGATCGGCTGCAGAATGCCTGATGCAGTGTTGCCATACTGTCGGCAATATATTTCTGTCGGGATTGGACCTGCCCAGGGCAAGGGACTCACAAAAATGCAGGGACAGGAGAACTGCCCGGGCTCGATTTGGAGACTCGGCCGGAAACAAGAGTTCATGCTCAAGCCTTGGGGAGAGTAACGCCTTTCTGCTTCTGGTATTTACCGTCTCGATCCGAATAGGATACTTCGCATATCTCGTCGGATTCGAAAAAAATCACCTGGGCCACGCCTTCATTGGCATAAATTTTTGCGGGCAGTGGCGTGGTATTCGAAAATTCCAGCGTTACATGCCCCTCCCATTCGGGCTCGAAGGGCGTGACATTGACAATAATGCCGCAACGGGCATAAGTGCTCTTTCCCAGACAAATGGTCAGTATATTGCGCGGTATCCTGAAATATTCAACGGTTCTTGCCAGAGCGAAGGAGTTCGGCGGGATCATGCAGCTCTCTCCCGTAAAATCCACAAAACTGCTCTCGTCGAACTCCTTGGGGTCGACCACCGCTGAATTGATATTGGTAAAGATCTTGAATTCGTTCGAGCAGCGCACATCATAGCCATAGCTCGATGTGCCATACGATATAACCTTGCCGCCATTGACTTCGCGAATCTGCGTGGCTTCGAACGGCTCGATCAAGCCATGCTGCCGGGCCATACGGCGAATCCATTTGTCAGACTTGATTGACATGCAGCCAGGCGTTCATGGCAAGCAGAAAAGCATCCAGCGCATGTCAGTTTTGCTGGATCACGATGTTCGGGAATTTCGAACTGAAATCCTTTTTGCGCATTGACAGACGAGCCGCTACATTGCGTGCAATCTCCTTGTAGACATCCGTGATGGGGCTATCTGGATCCGCCACGACCGAGGGACAGCCACCGTCTGCATTCTCCCGTATTGAACGGGCCAGCGGCACGCTGCCGAGCAAGTCGGTTCCGTACTGCCTGGCCATGTCCTCACCTCCGCCTGAGCCGAATATGTGCTCTTCATGCCCGCATTTTGAACAGATATGGGTGCTCATGTTCTCGACAACACCCAAAACCGGAATGTCCACCTTCTCGAACATCTTGTAGGCCTTCCGCGCATCGAGCAATGCGATGTCTTGCGGGGTTGTGACAATCACTGAGCCCGATACCGGAACTTTCTGGGCCAGCGTCAGCTGTGTATCGCCGGTACCCGGAGGCATGTCAATAATCAGGTAGTCGAGATCATCCCAGTTCGTGTCGTTCAGAAGCTGTTCCAGGGCCTGCGTGACCATGGGTCCCCGCCAGATCATGGGGGATTCCTCATCCACCAGAAATCCGATCGACATCGCCTGAACATGATAGCTCTTCATTGGTTCCAGGGATTTTCCATCCTTGGATGTCGGCTGGCCGCTGACCCCCAGCATTCTTGGCTGGCTTGGACCATAGATGTCCGCATCCAGAACCCCGACCCGAGCCCCCTCTGAAGACAATGCCAGCGCCAGGTTCACGGACAGCGTTGATTTCCCGACTCCGCCCTTGCCGGATGCCACGGCAATAATGTTCTTGACGCCCTTCAGGGGTTTGATGCCCTCCTGTACTTCATGGGATACCGTGTTGGACTTGACTTCAACCTTCGCACCGGGAATCACTTCCTGAACCATGCCTATCAGCTGCTGCTCCCAGGACCTCGCTGGATAACCCAGACTTACCTCGATGCGAATCTCGTCATCCTCCAGGCGAATATCCCTGATTTCATTGCTCTCAATCAGGTCGCTGCCTGTATGAGGGTCCATTATGCCCGCCAGTTTTTCCCGGATGGATTGTTGGTCTAGCTCTGCCATAAAAAATACCGAATAGTCAGGAGTAAAAAGTTGAAAAAGCGGACTTGTCCACCGAATGTGTTCGAGGCATGCGCGTCATTGCCAAAAGGCGAATTGATGTCAGTCTATCCTGCTTCCCTGTCCTGCCGCCATCTGCCAGTATAATGGAGATTAATGCAGGAATTATCAAGTAAAGGCCGCTTCTTTACTCTACAATCCACTTCTGATTTGTCGAGTGATGCCGCTTTTGCCTGCGTACTCTATCGGCACATCGAAAGAATTGCCAATCGCTCGATTTAACAAAAACACCACCAGTCCAACACGCTACGTGATGAGTTCCGTCGTATCACCTGAAACGCCCCGGAGAATTCTGCTTACCAGTGCTTTGCCCTATGCAAATGGCCAAATCCATTTGGGGCATATGCTGGAATATATCCAGACCGATATCTGGGCACGGTTTCAGCGTCTGGCGGGAAACGAATGCCACTTCATTTGTGCTTCGGATGCACATGGCACGCCAATCATGCTGAAAGCCGAGCAGGACGGGATTGAACCGATCGAACTGATAGAAAAGATTCGCAAGGAACATATGCGGGATTTCGAGGAATTCCTGATTTCCTTTGATAATTTCCACAGCACCCACAGCGAGGAAAATCGCCAATACTCCGAGCTGATCTATAACCGACTGAAGGAAAAGGGGCACATTAGCCGAAGGACGATTCGACAGCTATACGATACAGAGAAACAAATGTTTCTCCCCGATCGATTCGTGAAAGGCACCTGCCCTTTCTGCGGAGCCGAGGATCAGTACGGCGACAACTGCGAGGTCTGCGGAAACACCTATTCGCCTGCTGAACTGGTCAATCCGCGTTCCGTCATGTCCGGTTCCACGCCAATCGAGCGCGAGTCCGAGCAGTTATTTTTCAAGCTGGAAAACTTCCGGGACTTTCTGGCAGACTGGCTCGACAGAGGGCATACGCAGAAGGAAATCGCAAACAAGCAAAAGGAACTGTTCTGCGAAGAACTGCTTGAATGGGATATTTCCAGAAATGCGCCATACTGGGGCTTTGAAATTCCTGACGAGAAAGACAAGTATTTTTACGTCTGGCTCGATGCCCCGATTGGCTATCTCGCCAGCTTCAAGAATTACTGTGACCGTAAGGAGATTGATTTTGACGAGTTTCTGAAATCCGACAGTGAATGCGAGCTCTATCACTTCATCGGCAAGGATATTGCACGTTTTCACACCCTGTTTTGGCCAGCCGAACTGCATGGAGCCGACTTCAGAACGCCAACCGCAGTCTGGGCGCACGGTTTCCTGACTGTAAACGGTCAGAAGATGTCCAAGTCAAGAGGGACATTCATTACCGCTGAAACCTACCTCAAGCACCTGAATCCTGAATACCTGCGTTACTATTTTGCCGGAAAACTGGACGATTCGATTGATGATCTTGACCTGAATCTTGACGACTTCAAAATCCGGGTCAATACCGACCTTGTTGGCAAGCTGATCAATGTAGCCAGTCGTTGTGCCGGCTTTATCTCACGCGTGTTTGGCGGTCAACTGAGTAGGGAACTTCCAGACCCCAGGATGTTTGAGGAGTTTGCCAGGGCTTCTGAAGCCATTGCTGCAGCATACGAATCACGGCAGTACAGTAAAGTCACCCGGCTCATCATGCAACTCGCCGATCGAACCAATCAGTACATCGACAGGGAAAAACCATGGGTGCTGGTGAAGGAGGATGAGACCCGAAAACAGGTTCAGGATATTTGCACTCAAGGCCTGAACCAGTTTCGGCAAATGATGGTCTATGCCAAGCCGATACTGCCGAACATCGCTGAAGGAACGGAAGCATTCCTCGATATTGAAGCACTCACCTGGCAAGATGCAGGCATTCCACTGCTTGATCATCGAATCAAGCCATTCAAGCCTCTTATGACCCGAATTGAAGACAAGCAAATCGACAGGATCATTGAAGAATCCAAGGAGAGCGATATCGAAGCCTCTGCCATGAGCAGTGAGTTCGAGCCTCTGGCCGAAGAAATTGGCATTGATGATTTCTCACGCATTGACCTCCGGGTTGTGCGCATCGTTGATGCCACTCATGTCGATGGTTCCGACAAGCTGCTTCGCCTTCAGGTGGATTTGGGAGACAGTACGCGCACGATTTTCTCCGGCATCAAGTCTGCATATCAGCCCGAATCGCTGATCGGACGACTTACTGTTATCGTTGCCAATCTGGCGCCCCGTAAAATGCGCTTTGGCTTGTCGGAAGGCATGGTGCTGTGTGCTGGAACTGGGCGAGATCACCCGGTAGGTGTTCACGTAAACGATGCCCGAACGGATTCTGGAACTTGCCCAGTGGCTCAGGGATAGACTTTCGGTAAAAATTCCTGCGCCAAGTCCGAATCGGGTATTGTTTGCAATATCGATCGCCTGTTCGGCTTCCTTGAACTTGAGCACGCTCATGACCGGCCCGAACAGTTCGTGGTCAACGCTCTCAAAATCCTGATGCGGACAGCCCAGAATGGTCGGCTCGAAAAAATAGCCGCGCTCCCGGTTCGCGGGACGAGCACCGCCGTGAAATAGCAATGCTCCCTGCTCACAGGACCGGGTCACGGTCGACTCGACATGCTCAAGTTGTGCAGAGGTTGCAAGGGGCCCCATCTGGGTGTTTTCATCCAGCGGATTGCCCATTTCAATCTGTTTTGCCCTCTCGATCAGCATGTCGACCACCTGATCGTGAATGGATTCGTGCAGGATGACTCTTGAGCCCGCCACACAGCTCTGTCCGGATGCTCCAAAATTTCCGGCGATGATGCCATTGACCGCCCCCTCGATGTTGGCATCTGCGAACACGATAATCGGAGACTTGCCACCGAGTTCAAGCGACACCATGGCGAAGTTGCGGGCGGTATTTTGAATGATTCTGGATGCGGTGGCCGGACCGCCAGTGAAGGCGACCCGACTGACATCAGGATGAGAAGTCAAAGCCTTGCCACAGGTTTCGCCATGACCCGTAATGACATTAACTACGCCGGGGGGGAACCCGG
Source organism: Arenicellales bacterium (assembly GCA_028285825.1). Lineage (GTDB taxonomy): Bacteria > Pseudomonadota > Gammaproteobacteria > Arenicellales > Poriferihabitantaceae > Poriferihabitans > Poriferihabitans thioversatilis. Next base: position 50,684 of record JAPYNK010000181.1, read on the forward strand.
CCTGTGCAACAAGTTTCGCAAATTCAAACATTGGTGCAGGCGCATCTTCCGAGGCCTTTATGACCACGGTATTCCCGGCTGCGAGTGCCGGGCCCAGTTTGGTTGCAGTCAGGAACATCTGCGCATTCCAGGGCACTACAGCGGCCACAACGCCAATTGGCTCACGCAAGGTATAGACATGCATGTCCGGCTTGTCGATGGGTAGCGTTGCCCCTTCAAGCTTGTCTGCAAGACCGGCAAAATACTCGTAGTAGTCTGCGACATAGATTGTTTGTGAGCGGGTTTCGGTGAGCAATTTACCGCTGTCGATGGTTTCGGTAATACCGAGGTTTGGGGCATTTTCCCGAATGAGGGCAGCCAAACGGTTGATCATTTTGCCACGTTGACTGGCCGTCATGGTTGCCCATTCTCCCCTAGAAAGCGTGGATTTTGCGGCAGCTACGGCGCGATCGACATCTTCCACCGTTGCAGCAGGAGCTTCGGCCCAGACGACTTCGGTGGTTGGATTCAAGGTTTTAATGATTCCACCGTCGGATGCAGCGCACCATTCTCCGTTAATGTAATGACGGTATTTTTTGATCTCTCTACTCATGGGGGCTATGGGTGAAATGGTTGACAGGAGATAACCCGGGGGATCTGAACTCGGGCATTCTCGATGCTCTTGAACTTCATTACGATTTGTCAGTCAGGAATGACCGGGTTTGCCCACACAGCGTTTCAGCGAATTCAACAGGCGCCATGTGTCGATGCCCCGGATTGATGACGTGCCGGGCATGTGGCAAATCCTGAGCAAGCCGTTCGGACATGGCTGGCGTAGACCCCGTGTCATCGCTGCCCGTGATTACGAGTACAGGACACTTGACCTGCTCCCTGTTGTGGGCACGCATCTCCCAATCTGCCTCGGCAAACAGTTGGTAGGCATGCAGATAGCCATCGCTGTTTCTTCGGAAGAGTTCGCGCAAATCGTCCATGACATCCCTGCGGGCATGTCTGTAAGTCTCCGTAAACCAGCGCTTCAGGGCTATTTCGATATAGACATCAGGTCCCTGCCCTCGTGCGATTTTCAGGCGATCCTGCACCTGTCTCAACTGATCTGGATTGCGACGGTAAACCGGGTGCAATAGTACTAGATGCGAGAGCTTGGTACGCATGGAGGCGTAGGCAAGGCTGATCAGGGCGCCCAGTGAGAAACCGACCAGTGCAAAACGACCGATACACAGAAACTCGACCAATTCGTCAATCTGCCTGACAAAGTCTTCGATACAGCATGGACCAGAACGGTCTTCGGATTGCCCGTGTCCGAACAGGTCAAAGGTAATCAAGCTGAAATCAGGAACAAGCCGATTCAACCAGGAATGCCAGAGGCCCTGATCCAGCCCTACCCCATGCACCAACAGAATTGTCGGAGCATTCCCGGGACTTTCGATGTAGTTGTAGGCAGTGCCCTGATGAATCTGAACAGGGTATTGCAGGAAATTGTATACGGTGCTTTCCATCCGATTATTTCTCAGTGGACGAAACCTGAAAATCTCTCCGATTGCCGGAATGATGAAATGGGAAACATTATCGACCCCTTTAGCCAGAATCTGGAAAACAGATCGCCGAAATCGCAAAACTGAATGCGGTGCTGGCGGAACCCATCAACACATCCTGCGAGCTCATGAATGCGTCTTTTGCATGATCAATGACTGGCATGACCAAGCAGGAAAATCGCCGGATGTCCCGTGATCTTCGGCACGCTGAACGCGTAGACAGGTATAAAGTCCCCTGCATGACCATGTTTTCGACTACGTCAGACTCTGGATGGTGCCGTGTCGTTCACCACCGAAGTAGATGCCAAATCGCTTGCGACTTGTTTCTTCAAGATAACGACTCAACATGGATTTAAGGGCTGGGGAGGAAATTCTGTCCCAGGGAATTTGATCGATTGGGTGGAGCAGCTCCGGACGCTTGATCTTTGTGATCGATGCTCGATAGTAAATCGATTGACTGGCGTGATTCTCGTTTTCATACACCGCAAACAGGGAGTCGATCACGATCCATATTCCCTGATCAATCAAGTCGGACTGCAACTGCTGTAAAGAACCGCTGTTGCCGTCCAGCCCGCTCGCTGGCAAGCACACATCCGCCTTTTCCCAATCGTCATAAAGAAGGATTTTTCCCTCATGCTCGATAATCGCACCAACCACAACCGGCGAATTGCTGCCATAGGCGCGCCCTGCCGAATATTCCAGACCGGGCATCATGTATCCACCTCTTACATATCCGAGTCCGTATTTGCTGTTGTAGTCGAAATTCAGAATTTTCCCGAATAACACGATGTGATCTCCGGCCTCCACCTGACTGTATCGTTCGCAATCGAACCAGGCGCATGCCCCATCCAGAATCGGATATCCGCTCGGGCTGTCGGTCCACTCCGTGATCTCGAATTTGTCGGGCTGCTTGGATGCAAAGAGTACAGAAAGATCAAACTGGTTTTCCGCCAGTATGCTGATACCAAACCCCGGGGATTCGAGAAATACACCCAGGCTCTCGGCCTGCCTGTCCATGCAGACCAGCAACATCGGTGGGTCGAGTGAAACCGAAGTAAACGAATTAGCCGTGAATCCACGTGGGACACCGTCTGCCTGGCGGGTTGTTACTACCGTGATGCCGGTGAGGAAAGTCCCGAATGCATTTCTAAGTCGTCTGAGTTCAGAAAATTCCATTTGCCCACCAATTATCAGCATCAATGCCCGCAGATTGCAAACCGGTTCATGTTAACGCCCTCTCTTCACAACAGTTCACGATTCACTAAATTAAACAGTATTTTTCCGGAAACACATTGAAAAATTCCGGGTTATTCAAGCGGCGGTCGAGGAACGATCCTTCTCGACATTCTCCAAAGCAAGAAGATACAATAGAAGCATAATAATATGATACGTATAATTCGGGAATTACATATTCAAGTTGACAAACAGAAAATCAAGAGGGTGAAGTAGAAAAATGAATATAAGAAATATAGATCAAGTTGTGATTTGGTGTAGGGCACTGGCAATATCGTTTATGCTGTTTGCCGGTGCGGCGCAGGCATTCGACGCCGGCTCGTATAGCAGCCCAGTCAACCGTGCCCAAATGCAACTCAATGCAAAATACACGGAGATATGCGAGAAGGCGATCGACCAGTCAATCGCTGTCGACAAACAGCAGTGTCAGTGGTTTCAGAATTACACTCGATATGCAGGCACAATTGTTATCTGGTCGGACGGCAGCCGGACGCCAACCTGTCACTGGAGAATTCGCTGCAAGCCGGGCATCTTCGGCATCGTGTCCGGAACCGTGAAGTCTGGAATGACGACCTCCAATTATTTGAAAACCCTCGCCCGCTGCGACAACGACTACAGCCGGATTGCCAGGGACTGCACACCGGTAACGCAGGAATCATTCGACCAGAGAAACAATCAACCCAACCCATGGCTCGAAGCCGTGGCGCGCTGGTGCCAGGCCAATCCGGGCATTTGTGCGAACTGGTAACAATCATAAAGGTAAACTAGAAATGAATAAAATCAAATTAACCATTGCACTGGCAATATCGTCTATGTTGTTTGCTGGTGCTGTTCAGGCACGGACGATTACGGGCACTACCAGTTTTACTGGGAATGAGGGCATTCGTTGGCAACACACATTTTCCATTGAAGGTAAAACAATTGAAAACATTAAAGTAACTGGATCGACAAAACGTATTCGAGATGTGCAGTGGGAAGCTTACAAAGAAACAGCTGACAATATCAATAGAGAAACAGGAACCATTGTATGACCCCAAAATAATAACAGGGGCACATCAGCAGTTTACACTGCCGCAGGAGTTAAAAGTGTCATATGGACATTGCAGACAATTGACAATGACTGTTCCGAGTCACAGGCTAGTGTCAGGTTCACAGTTACCTTGGGTGACAATTCGACACGTATAGTCAACTACTACATTGATAATGACTATGATGTAGTGCCGTGTAGTTTCTACGGAACAAACGACGACAAAAACTTGGAAGGTGTAGTCTACCCTGATGGATATACAGGTGGCGTTAAGGACGGCACCACCCCATCACAGCCTGGCGGCATCTGTCATACCATCAATGGTGCCAGGGAGTGCCCAACACCTTCAGAATAATAAAATTTTGAACTCACTACACTTACACACGGATATATAAAAAATGAAACAGAAATTTATCACAATAGCAACAGTTTTCATCGCCTTGGCAATATCGTTGCCCGTAACAGCTGGAACGATAAAAGGTGAAAATGCGGATGCAACATTGAAAGTGGCAGATATTCAAGTTCGCGAAGGGGAAAAGGCAGAATTTGTCCTCATGCTTTCGGAGCCGCTGAACTTTGACATCCGATATGCATACCATACACGGGACCTTACGGCGAAGGCCGGAAAGGACTACGTGGCAGAAAGCGGATATTTCAAGATTCCGGCCGGGCGGCGGATCATGGTTCTCGATATCAAGACGCTCAAGGACAACATTATCGACAGGGACAGTTTCGAGCTAGTGCTGTCGGATTTCAAGACGCGCGGCTATGGAAAGGTTTGGGGACGATATATCTGGACCGGCTACTGGAGTGCCGAAGGCCTGGCAGGAGAAATAACGGCCAAAGCCCATATCATCAATGTTCTGCCGGCTTCTAACAGACTGCGCATACATTAGCTTTAATTTTAAGAAATAAATAATGTCAACTTCAATACATAATTCCCCATAATTCATCTTGTGGCAATTGGGCATGGAAATTCGTGGTCTGTTCTGGTTTATCGAGATTTTTCCTGTTTCTCGCCCAGAAGCGGTATCGGTGCTTCCGTCACTTTGAGAGTAGGCTAACTGGAAACCATGAATAGCCTCTGGCAATTTATCGAACCCTCCCTGACAAAGTTCAGCAGCAGCCCCGCATGGGTAATTCGCGGAACCGAGAAGCGCGTCATCACCTATCATGAGATCCATCAGGCTGCTCTGGCTCAGGCCCGGATATTGGGTAAATCAGGTATTCAGCCCGGTGATACCGTCGGCATTACCGCACCGAATGGCCCGGAGTTCTGTGTGGCCGCTCTGGCTGCATGGAAGATTGGAGCCATCATTGCGCCGATCCATCAAAACTATACCGAACAGGAAATCGCCTCCCAGATTGACGCTATCCAGCCGAAAATCGTAATGGTCCATGATGCCAGGATTAAATTTGACCATTGTCTGCAAATCGATCTTGATTCCAGTCCGGGCGCGGCAGACGGGGAATCGACCGCTACGATCGATGTTGGCGATGATGCCGTCGCTATACGGCTCTATACTTCGGGAAGCACGGGCATCCCCAAGATTGTACGACTCTCTCACAACAACATTATAAGCAATGTCCTTGCGGCCTTGCATATTCGCAAGTTTGACGAATCGGATCGGTTTATATCCCTGCTCCCGCTGTCCCATGCCATGGGGCTCACTGCAACCTTTGTATTGCCGATGTACGCGGGTTCATGTTGCGTCACGCCGAGAGTCATTGCAGCCAGGGAAATCATCGATACCCTGAATGAAGAAAGCATATCGGTGCTGATTGCCGTGCCGCGACTGTTTCGAAATATCATGAACGGGCTTGAAAGCAAGTTCAGCGAGGGCTCTGCCCTGCTTCGTGGCTTCATATGGCTAATCCGAAATGTGCCACTGTCGATTAGAACCGTGATCAACGCACCGATACGCAGGAAGCTTGGAGGCAAAGTCAATTGCTGGGTCAGTGGCGGCTCACATCTCGATGGTGCGGTGACCCGATATTTTCATCAACTCGGGCTTCCACTCCGGCAGGGATATGGCCTCACGGAAACTTCACCAATAGCAGCACTGCAAGGCGAGTTTGATCCGATAGTGGAAAGCGTAGGCAAGCCGATTCGCGACTGCGAAGCAAGAGTGCTTAATCCTGACTCCACAGGTTCGGGGGAAATACTGCTAAAAGGACCAAATGTCATGCTCGGCTATGAGAACCGGGAGCAAAATGAACTTGCCTTTGATGGCGAATGGTTTCGTACCGGTGATGCTGGACATATCGATGATGCCGGAAACATCACCCTGACCGGACGCATCAAGCGCCTGATTGTGACTGAAGCGGGCAAGAACATCTATCCAGAAGAACTCGAGACCATGCTTGAACGAGATCCCGTAGTCAAGGAAGCCGGACTATTTGAACTCAATATGAAGCCGGCAGCAGTCATATCGACCGATGCCGATAATCCCGCTGAGGGAGTTCGTCAAGCCATACGCCGATTTAATGCAGCGACATCATCACACAACCGCATCACCCGGTTTGCAGCAGTTGAGGAGTTGCCGAGAACCCCGCTTGGCAAAATCGCTTTCCGGAAACTGCCTGAAATTTTTACCGAACACGAAATCAAATAGGTTGTTCCGCAAATTTATTCCTGAAACCATTTTTCAGGATCATCGGGACTGCCATCAGCCCTGATTTCAAAATACAGGGCCGGCTCGGTCAGTCCGCCGGTGGAACCTGCGAATGCGATGGTTTCTCCGGTTTGAACCCAGTCACCCAAAATGACGTTTATTTGCTCATTATGCGCATAGAGACTCATGTAGTTTTCTCCATGGTCAATTACCAGTAACTGACCATATCCGTAGAACCAGTCTGAATATACCACTTGTCCGTTGTAGACTACGCGAACCTCATCTCCATTCACTGCATCAAACAGGATTCCATCCAGCGCAAGACCGCTTTCCGCCCGTTTTTCGCCAAACGCCACGAGGATGTCCGTTTGCAGCGGTTTTGGGAGCTTGCCTTGCTGTCTGGCAAATGCCCTTTGCTCCAGCCCCTCGTCAGCCAAGTCTTGATCGGCGATACCTTCCTGATCTCCTCGCTGTCTCAGATTCTGGAGCAGTAATTCGATTTCGGATTTCTTTTTGAGAAATGAGTCCAGCTGCTTCTCGCCTATTCCAAGCGTAGCTCGGACTTCATCAAGCCTGCGCTGGCGGAGTTGCTCAATTGTTCGAAGCTCGCGATCCTTGGCATCGACCCTCGCCATCATGGCATCTATATCCTGCTGGTTGGCTTCAACGTCGGCAATCGTCATTGCGGTTTCGGCCTCGATATTATTGACTTTTTCAAGCTTCCGGGTTTGTTCTTCAATCAGATATCGATAGATTGCCAGACTCATCGATTTCCTGTCAGGATCCGAACTATCCAGCAGAAAGCGCAGGGTTTCCTGTCTGCCAAGAACATAACGCGCGCGGATAATCTCTTCCAGCGACTCGAGCGTCGCAATCCGATCAGCTTCCAATTTGGATTTTCTGTTCTCGAGCGTGATGCGGATCGCATTCAATGCCGCCAGATCAAGATTGAGTCCATTGCGTTCCTGCACCAACCCTAGCTGCTGTTTCTCGATCTCGAGTATTTCGGTTTCAAGACTCTGCTCGGCTTCGCGATCGGCATCAAGTGCCGCCCGAAGATCCTGAATCTCGGACTGCAGCTCATTGAGCTCCTGTTCCGAGCGTAGCTGATCCTGGGACCATGACAGCCCTGGAACTAGCACAAGCACGCAAATCCACAGCACCGGCATGGCCCTGAAACAACCGACTCTGCTGTTGCTGCAGGTGCGTGATAATTGCTGGTCAGATTGACGAGAAAACAAAGTACGCCTGAAGAAAACCGACAGTGAAGTCAGGCATTCCTGATATAATCGCCGCCTGACCGAAATACGAATACCTGCTCATCAATTCTCTGGATTTGCAGGTCCGGGAACCCCCGAATGCCAATGAATGTATCTCAATGTATGTTGATTTTATAACAGAGTACTGGTACCTGTTTGCCATGCTGCTGGCAATCGTATTCATGCTGGCACTGGAACCGGCACAGCGCAAGGCAACGGGATCCAGAAATGTATCTCCCGCTGAATTGCCAAAGCTGCAGTTCCGGGAACAGGCGGTGGTCGTTGATCTCAGTGATAATGAAAAATTCAAGGAGGGACATGTCTCCCGGGCCATCAACATTCCCTTTGGCAGTCTCAATGATTCCATCGGCAAGATCCGCAAACACCAGTCGAAGCCCGTGGTTCTGGTTTGCGAAACCGGTGCCAACTCCCGAAAGGCTGCAGCAGTACTGAAAAAGAATGAATTTTCCAATATCTATATCCTGAATGGCGGGCTGGCCTCCTGGAAACGGGAAAATCTGCCGCTTGAGAAAGGCCGGAAGTAAAGTACTGTCTCGCTAATCACATACAGTACATGAATGACTCCGACCGAAAAGACCAGACAGCCGGACCCGAGGCCACCCCGGCCGATGCGTCCGGTACTGCTCGATTTGAACTGCTTAGCATTTACACCCGGGATATTTCGTTCGAAGCCCCTTCCCTGCCCCAGATTCTGATCGAAAGACCATCTGAAAATCCTGCGAATCAGGTTGATTTCCGGGTTGAGCACAAGGTTCTGAATTCAGAGCAGGGCCTGACCGAGGTCAGGCTTGGCGTGACCGTAACCTGCACACTGAATTCACAGACACTGTATCTTGCGGAAGTTGAGCAATGCGGACTGTTCCTCATTCGGCACAGTGACCCGGGCACCATTGAAAAAACCATGGATATCGCATGCCCGAACATTCTGCTGCCGTTCGCCCGTGAGCAGGTTGCCAGTCTCATCGCCAAAGGCAATTTCCCGCCATTTCTGATTGCGCCGATCAACTTCGAACAGGCCTATCAGGATAAGCTCAAACAGCAGGCAGGACAAGGCAGGGACAGCAATCATCAACTTCAATCATGAGGCCGATACGGGGTTCTTGCTGAATGCCGAAATCGCCGGATCGCATCTCTGTCATCGGTGCCGGTTCCTGGGGGACTGCTCTCGCATGCCTGTTGTGCGAGAAATTCGAGAAGGTCGACCTGTGGGGCCGTAATCCGGCAAGCATGAGCGAGATGCAGGCACAACGTCGCAATCTCGCATACCTTCCCCGAATCCGACTGCCCGATCAATTGCGGGCAACATCTGCAATATCCGATGTGCTGAATGAGTCACTGTCCTTCGTGGTTGCGGTGCCGAGCCATTCATTTCGCCATTTGCTCGAGAACCTGCATCGGTCCATCAAGGATTCAGGAAGAAATCCGCAAGAGAGCACCATTATCTGGGGAACCAAGGGCTTCGACAAGGCAAGCGGCAAACTGCTTGGCGAAATTTGTGAAGAGGTTTTTGGCGATATTCGTTACGGGGTAATCTCAGGACCGAGTTTTGCCAATGAGTTGGCAAACCGGATGCCGACGGCACTGACTGTGGCCTGTCCATTTCTGGATGATGCCAAAGAGCTGGCACGCTGGTTCCGAGTGGATTACACCCGGGTTTACTTCAGCGATGATCCGGTTGGGGTTCAGCTCGGAGGCGCAATCAAGAATGTGGTTGCGATCGCCGCGGGAATCAGCGATGGGCTTGGCTTTGGCGCAAACGCACGTGCTGCCCTGATTACCCGAGGACTGGCTGAAGTATCACGCATTGGAATCGCCCTGGGCGGTCGGTCCGAGACCCTGATGGGGCTGTCCGGGCTTGGGGACTTAATTCTGACCTGTACCGATGACCAATCCCGGAACCGTCGTTTTGGTCTCGGAATTGGTCAAGGAAAGACCATCGAACAGGTTCGGCAGGAAATCAATCAGGAAATCGAGGGAGTCAATACCATCGAGATGCTCTACCAGGCTGCCTCTCGGAAAAAGATTGACATACCGATTACCGAACAAGTCCATCAAATCCTGTGTGCAGGCGCCAATCCAGAACGGGCGGTCAGCACTTTACTGAGCAGAACTCCCCGAGCTGAGTAGCTGGAGCACATGCAACAATGGACCACTGCGTTGATTGACATCGTCCCGAAATTGAATCAGTGCCAGATAGCACCAGATGTGATGAATCATCACCAAAGCGGTTACCAGGAGCTTGGCATACAGCCAGCCGCCAGAAAAACCATAGCCCAGCCACAGCCAGGTGCCCAGCACCAGGGTTACAACCGCTCCAGGTGTCATGATGCCATAGAACAGTCTTCGTTCCATGATCTTGAATCGCTCAATTCCCACCGAATCTTTTGACTGTGCATGATAGACAAACAGTCTTGGCAGATAGAACAGCCCGGCAAACCAGGTCACCATGGCAATAATGTGAAAGGATTTGATCCAGAGCAATGTCAGTCAGCGAAATTTGCGAGATGGGATTATAGCAATCCAGAAAATCCAGGATTGAAAAAAAAGGCGCTTTATGCAAAGCGCCTGAAAGAAACACCAATAGGAGGATGGATGTTTTGGTTAAACTGCCTCTTGAACTCGAAGCGGTTTTATCTGAAATGGCCGACTATGGACTGGACGGCGTTTTGTTCTGTTTGCTGTCGCAACGTGCTTCTTGACATATTCTTCAATCGCATACCGGTTAATGCCGATGTCCTCCAGAATGTAGTCTGGAAGTGCTCGCAGCTCCCTGATTGTTTTTCGCTGCAGGTACCAGTTACGTAAGATATTCATTTCTTCACCTGTACAAATTTTCTTTTGCTCTCAAAACCCGTAAATCAACCTGATTTACCTTGGCCTATACAATGGATGCAACGGCAATCAATGCTGTGACGATGGTTATTGCACCGATCGCAACGATGCCCACTCGAGTTGTAATATCATTAAAAATGCTCATATCGCTCACCTTAAGAATAGAGGTTATCTGAAGAATCGAAATTCAAATGTACGACATCAATCCAAGTACTGCCGCAAGGATAGTAACTGCACCGACGGCAACCATCCCGAAACGAGTCATTACATCATCAAAAATAGTCATGTCATTCACCATTTAGTCTGTTAGTTGTGTTTATGTTTAACTTCTGCGAAATCGCTTTCTGGTTGGTGAATATATAGGCATGGACTGGGCAAAGACAAACGATTTGTTTTCATGAATGAATGAATTTTATTCATGCATAGATAATCATTTAATAGGCTATATCTGAATAATATCAATGTCTTGAGATACTAATGGGTCAATCTTTCCTTGTATGTTTTCTCTCTTTTAACAGAGAGGTTCTTCACTTTCCCGAAATATTTTCATAAAAGTCGAATCTTGTGGGCAATCATGGTCTTGAAGCCGCGGTTCCTTGCTTGGCAACAGGAGCTTCTGCTTTCACGGAGAGTTGAACGCCGAAAACACCGGATTCCCGTGAATCAGGGCTGCAACTGGCTGGATCAGGCAGTGCCTGTCGTGCGAATGGTGAACTCCCGGATTGACAGCTTACAGAAGGCCTGCGCGGTCCGGAGAACAAAAAAGCAGGCGCCAGAACGGGGGCCTGAAAACACCAAGCAACGGAGAAAAGGTGTTTTCTTGCTGATTAATCCGCCTTCCCAAAACGTGGGAGCTTTGCCGTATATGGTCCAAATCGAACCTTGCGGCCGACAAGACTGTCTTCCAGTACACAATGTTCCTTGACAGGGTCGCAGCGAATGCCGTTGCAGCCAAGGCCAACTTCCTCACGGACATGATCTGGAAATGCTTGCAGCTCCTGAATAACCCTGTCCTGCACGTGCCAATCCTGAAATCGGTCCTGGCCGATACCAGTATGTTTCGCCTTGCCTGAACTGCCGTTCGGTGAATCCCTCAATCTCAGAGAAAGAAAGCCAATCCGGAAATGAGCAGAACAATGATGATTGCACCTACAGAGGCCAATCCAATCCGGATTATTGCATCGTCGACAGGGAACATGGCATTCGTCTCATTAACTCCGAAACCCGGGCTCGCATTTTCGCGCAACCGCTTTGTGATTAACCGATATATGGGTATGATACGCAGTAATACCAATGACCCGTATTCATTTCTGCATGAATATTATTCATCCATGGTTGATTCAAAATGGCAGTCAGGATTCCATCTATATCGGCGCTTCGGGCGCTTGAGGCTTCAGCCCGCCACTTGAACTTTACCCTGGCGGCTGAGGAGCTGCATGTCACGCAAAGTGCCGTCAGCCATCAGATCAGGCACCTGGAAGAATTGTGGGGAGTGCAGCTTTTCAAGCGCAGGGGCCGTTCCCTGATATTGACTGAAGAGGGACATGAGGTCGTCCCGGTCATTCGGGATTTCATCCGCAAGCTCACCGCAACAATTGAGGGCATCACCAGTGGCTACAATACTGAAAATACCCTCAAGGTCACCTTGCTTGAATCCTTTGCTTTCAAGTGGTTTGTGCCTCGTCTGGGCCACTTCAACTCGGAATGCCCCGATGTGAATATCTGGATCTCCACCACGGATGACTTGATTGACTTCGCCACTGAAGATGCCGATGTCGGCATTCGGCTTGGGTATGGCAACTGGGAAAATCTCTATCAGGAGATGCTGTTACAGGAATATGTCATGCCAGTCTGCAGTCCTCGCTTGATCGAGAAGTACGGCAAGCCAGAAGAACCGCATGACCTGCTTCGCTACCCTCTACTGCGACGTTACACCAGTGATATCCTGCAGCGATGGAAAGACTGGTTCAGTGATGCCGGAATAGAGATTACCACCATACCGGAAGGAACGCACTTTCCGCAGACCAGTCTTGCCCTGCAGGCGGCCATTGATGATCAAGGCGTGGCTCTGGCACGCAGTGCCCATGTTCTTGATGATGTGAAAGCCGGACGGCTGGTGAACATGTTTCCCGATGTCAGGAGCAAGTCTGAACTGGCTTACTATATCGTGTGCCTGTCCGGCCAGGAAAATCTGCCGGTCATCTCCTCGTTTCGAAGCTGGCTACAGCGAGAAGCGGAAAAGTCCCGAATCGAATTCAACAAGCTGTTTGCCGGATGACGAGCTGCAAAGATCAGGCTTTCCACAAGGTTAACCGCTGAATCGTCAGACAGAAGACACAGCACGCTATCTGCCTCTTCCTTTCCGGCCCTGGTTCTCAAAATACGGCAATTCTTGCTGAACTCTTCGACAGCTTCAGCAACACCGGGCAATGACTAATTCTTTGCCGGCTCCTGAACATGACCCAATCACAGAA
>JAPYNK010000182.1 GCA_028285825.1 Arenicellales bacterium
CCTGTGCCAGCATCTCAGGGTCTGCTCGTGGCATCACAAAGCCTCTGGCGGCCTGAGATTTCCAAGTATAGACAGGGACCAAATCGGATTCGGGCATCGGATACTACTGTTCCGATTTCTCGATGGTCCTGGCCAGATCAACAAGACGGATGAATTCGCTGCGGTAGCCGGACGGATCGGTGCCTCGCGCGTCCCGTGCCAGCCTGATTATGTCCTCATGGCCAAAGCTGCCGGTATGACGTCCACCTTTCAGAAGTTGTCCGAAAGCCGCGACTGCTACCGAAAAGCGCACATGTACGGGAGCATCGCTCATCGTCCTGTATGTATCGTCTTCGGTGACTGGACGGGTATGCAACGCGCTCGTGTTGGAATCGGGAAGCTTGTACCGGATCCTGAGGAATGCGAATTCATTCGTGAACGCACTTTCCGTTTTCGCTTCCGTTTCACGGTAGCGTAGGGGTGAAATGAGTCCTCCGTCGGAGTCCGCTGGCACTATCTCGTAAATAGCAGTAACCGCATGTCCCGCGCCAACCTCTCCGGCATCGATCCTGTCGTTGTTGAAGTCTTCACGTTCCAGTATTCGGGTTTCGCAGCCAATCAACCGGTACTCCCTGACCGTTGCGGGATTGAATTCCACCTGTATCTTGACATCCTTTGCAATCGTGACAAGTGTCGAGGCCACCTGCTCGAGCAGCACCTTGCGGGCCTCCGACAGCGTATCGATGTAGGCTGCATTGCCGTTGCCGTTCTGGGCGAGGCGCTGCATCAGTTCGTCATTGTAGTTTCCCATCCCAAAACCAAGCACCGAGAGCGAGACTCCGCTTGAACGCTTTCCGGCTATGAACCGCTCCAGATCATCGGGATCGGTGATGCCGACGTTGAAGTCTCCATCGGTGGCGAGGATGACCCGGTTGACGCCACCATCGATCCTGTGCTGTTCGGCCAGTCGATAGGCCGCATGTATGCCTTCCGCACCGGCAGTCATACCTTGCGGATAGAGGTCGTCAAGGCTGGCCAGAATCCTGGCACGGTCTGAAACCGGCGTCGGTTCCAGCACCACCCCAGCCGAACCCGCATAGGTCACGATGGCGACCCGGTCATCGGGGGCCAGTGCGGTCAGCAGCAGCCGGAATGAGCGAATTAACAAGGGCAGCTTGTTTGGTTCGTCCATCGAACCGGAGGTATCGATGAGGAACACCAGGTTCGCCCGCGGCATCGCGCTGCGATCCAGTTCATAGCCCTTGATGCCGACATGCATCAGTTTTGCCGATTTATTCCAGGGTGAAGGCACCAGGGAAACATGCGTGGCAAACGGAGGATTGCGACCCTCTGGCGGTGCGTAGCCGTAATCGAAATAGTTGACAAGTTCCTCGATGCGAACGGCTTCCGGACGTGGAATCCGGGTATCCTGCAAAGAGGTGCGCACGTATGCATACGAAGCCGTATCCACATCGATCGAAAATGTTGACACCGGCTCCTCGGCAACAGCCATTACGGCGTTGGACGAGACACTCGGAAAGCGGTCGCCATCCTGATCCTGACCGGAGATATACCAGGAGGAAAGGTACTGTTCACCGGTTGACTGCGCCTGCCTGTGTCGTACAGAAGAGGCAGGCATGGACGACTGCATCGTCGAGCCTGCCTCATCCGGCAATATTTCTTGACTTTCAGACATTGAACGTTGTGCAGTCTGAGTCTGCAAGGCTGGCCAGACTTCCTCGTCGGGCAACGGTAACGGCATCTGATAGAGGATCAATCCGGCGACTGCCACAACAGCGGCACTTCCGGCAAGTAAAGGAGATGGTTTTAGTATTGACATGACAAGTCTCCGCAAGATTGTAAGGTTGGTTTTCGTCCCTTTTCCACTGTGACGCACCCCGTCGCCCCTTCCTTGGTGATGACGGTCAAACTCCGTCATGGCTGCGGAAACTGCCTGTTCACGCACCGATTCCGGCACTTCAGGCATGGTGGCGCGGAGTGCCGACTTTAATCTGGCAAATTCGTCATTCATCACACTGACCCTCCTCGGCGGCATAGGCGCGCAGTTGTTTCCGCACCTTGTGTATCCGCCATGACACTGTAGTTTCTGAAACGCCGAGAACCTTTCCCGCCTCCGCATGACGCAACCCCTCTTCGAACACCAGAAAGACAATTGTGCGAAGATCATCCGACAACTGGTCGAGTACCTGTCGAAGCCAGACGGACTGGCTCATGTCGGTGCAGGAATGGCCATGGGTGGAAGTGCTGTCCTCGATATGGATCCGCTCGCTTCTCTGGCGTACTGCCTGGCGACGCCGCGAATCATGAGCTGTATTGACCACAACCCGGTAAAGCCATGTCGTAAAACGGCTCTGGCCCCGGTATGACCGGAGTCTGACTGGCAGGCTTACGCATATTTCCTGGGCAAGATCCGCGGCATCATCGGCATGACCGGTGATTCGTACACCGATCCGGTAGATCCGGTCATAATGGCGCTCGAGCAGCAGGGCAAATGCATCGCCAGGGCAAGGCTAGCCCTTGAAGAGCGCATGACCCAACCCGAATTTCCCAACTCGCGGAGAACGCCGGCATGACTCGTCGAAATTTATCAATTTTGCCGACGAGTTGCGAGAGTCGGCTAACAGTGTTCACATGAAGGAAATAAAAACCCCTTGACTGAAACATCGGCTTTCCGGTTTCTCTGTAGTGATATAGTCCGGCAATAGTGGATAAGTTGCTCGATTGATTTACCCGTGTTTCCCTAATGCATGAACTGCCATGTCCCGGGCAGTTGTGATTACTGTAAAACCCATGACGAACTGTTGACAATGATAAGCCGAAAGCTGGACCTGGAAATCCGGGTCGAAAGCCTGTGAGCTTCAGCAGCCCTGCCCTCGTTTGTGCGTTGAGGCCTGCAACCGCATCAGGATACAGCAGTATGTTTCTGCCCGGATAACACTCCCGAATAAAGAACATCCAAATTAGCCCTGTAACGAAGCCGGAAAGTGCCAGCTTGTGCGAGAAGGGGAATGCCAGCGCCTGCGACCAAACAACCGGTTCGCGCCCTGGATAGAAGGCATGGAGAAAGGCGCTCAAGGAGACGGTCATGATCCCCAACCACAGGAAGGCGATTGAGCATGTAATCGAACAATCCTGCAGACATTGCGTTCAATCGACTGGAACCCGGCAGTATTCATGCCTGCTGGGATTTTCCATTCAAGCTATAGTGTGCAACTGCACCATTCAAGGACAAGGCAAAGCAGAAATCATTTCAGAATTAATGAAATGGTTTTATGGAAAAAGGCAAATTATTATTAGTATCAGCCATATAATCATCTCACTTTCAGGACAAATCGTTTCATGAAGCCTCTGGATCAATCCGTGCTGGAGTATGTTGCCGCCTATCCGGGTGCCGGAAAAGAGGACATCCGTCGGAATGCGGCTCCAGCATCCAGCCCCTCGACAATCTGGCGCTCCCTTAAGCGCCTGGTCGATGAAGGTCACCTCGAAGTATCGGGAAGGGGGCGGGCTACAGCTTATAGTCTGGCGGGTGCAGGCGTGGTGCGGAATCATCTGAAAACGCCGTACAACCGGCGACTGCCAACTGTCTATAGGAAGGACTTTATCGACCGCTATGTCCCGAACAGGAGTTTTTATCTCTACGAGAATGACCGAAGAATTCTTCATGAGGCCGGAAAACCGGTAATGCCTGTGCAGGCCGGCACCTATGCGCAGCGCATCCTCGAACGACTTCTTATTGACTTGTCGTGGGCATCTTCCCGCATGGAGGGGAACACCTACAATATCCTGGAAACTGAACAACTGGTCCGCTTTGGACAGGAGGCATCGGGCAAGACACGCAAGGAAGCAGTCATGATCCTCAACCACAAGAAGGCGATTGAGTATGTTGTCGGCCATCTTGCAGGCATTGCGATCAATCGATTGGATCTCTGTAGCATTCATGCCCTGCTGTCGGATGGCCTTCTCATTGATCCTGTCATGTCCGGCAGGCTGAGACGCATGCCCGTTGGTATTTTCCATTCAAGCTATAGCCCTCTTGACGATCCTATAACTGTGGAAGCGGAATTCAATATTCTTGTCGAGAAAGCCGCAATGATTGACGACCCCTTCGAACAATCCTTCTTCCTGCTTGTCCACATTCCCTATTTGCAGGCCTTTGACGACATCAACAAGCGAACATCGCGCATCGCTTCCAATATTCCACTCTTAAAGGCCGACCTTGCACCAATGTCCTTTCATACCATGGATGATGCGGCTTATCTCGATGGCTTGACTGGCATTTACGAACTTAACAATGTCTCTTTGTTTCGCGAAACGTATATTGATGCCTATCTTGCCTCATCCGCCAACTACAGAACGTTTCGAGCCGAGGTGGAATCTCCGGACAAGTCGGCCCTTGTCTATCGTGATTTCGTGCATGAAGCCATACGGCGCAGTGTGCTCGAGTGGCGGGGATTGCGCAAGGACTTGATCAGGGCTATGGCGATTGAAGCCGGCATTCCCGAAGCAGACCTGAACCAGGTTCTTGACTATGTGGACAGGGAATTTCGAGGACTGCATGAGGGAAACGCAATCCGCTATCGATTGCGGGCCGAAGAACTTGCCGGTATCAGGGTGGATAACGTTTCCAGCACCACTGATTCAGTGTAGGTTCCGTCACGCATAGCGGCATATAATCAAGCCATGTGCTGTTGTGCCCCCGGCCGTAGCCCTGGCATGGGTTTCCCTTGAACGCTATCCGTTCAGATTACGGCATGCCCATCACCATGCATGCTTCATGACAAAAGCACTTCGGATGGTTTCAAGGCAAAGAAATTCCATGCATTCCTCTTACAACTGTCACTGGACGCCTCACGGACGCCCTGCAGGGAAAATACAACGGTATTGTCGGCAACAGGATTGTTGTAGTAGATTCTACGGTCGGCAGATCAAAATTTCAAAGCGCGAAATCATCTTCAGGTACCCAGGGACACAGTAAAGGATTTTTTCGATTCACGGTTCCAGTTCGAAGTGCGCCAGAGACATGGGAACAAGAATATCTCCTGAATTTATATTGATTTCAACCTTCTGAGCTACGGGAAGTCCCCATGAAGTCTACTGACTATCCTTGTCCCTCATGCCGATCATTAGTGAACGATACGGAAACCAGATCCCTGTTGGGGAAACCCGCTTCAGGTTTCCCCTTGTGATATAGTTGAGCGAGAGATTAAACTATTGGACAAGATTATCCCTCCTTCGCTTATGCAGGCAGTGGAGAATCTTCGGACTTGCAGTTCCCTCATCCACTTTCTGACAGGATATTGACTATGTCCGGCCTGACACTCCCGATTGGCATCCAGAGCTTCAAGGTTATTCGTGAGGAGAGATGCTACTACGTCGACAAGACCCCCCTTGTTCGAAAACTGGTTGACGAAGGTCGCAACTACTTCCTGTCGCGTCCGCGTCGTTTCGGCAAGAGCCTGCTGGTCAATACGCTCAAGGAGCTGTTCGAGGGAAACGAGCCGCTGTTCCGGGGGCTGGACATCCATCCGCACTGGGACTGGTCGGTACGGCATCCGGTAGTCCGCCTGAGTTTTGACGTGAATTACAGCGAGTCCGGAGATCTGCAAAGGAACATTGCCAGTCAGCTGACAAGGATTGAAAGTGACAATGGTCTCGACCCGGTAGCAGATCGCAGCGGGCCGGATCGACTGCAGGACCTCCTGCATAATCTGCACCGGACCACTGGTCAACGGGTCGTGGTACTGGTGGACGAGTACGACAAGCCGGTCCTGGACGTCATCGACAACCCCGGGATGGCCGTTGCCAACCGGAACCACCTGAGGGGGTTCTACGGAGCGATCAAGGGCAGTGCCGAACATGTCCAGTTTGTCTTCGTTACCGGAATCAGCATGTTTTCAAAAATGAGTCTGTTTTCGGTATTGAACAACCTCGACAACATCAGTCTCGACCCGGCCTTCGCCACGATCTGCGGATATACGGACCGCGACCTGGAAACGGTGTTCGCGCCGGAACTGCCGGGACTCGACCGGGACGAAATCCGCAGGCGGTACAACGGCTACCACTGGCTCGGCGAGGAGAAGCTTTACAACCCGTACGATCTGCTTCTCCTGTTCAGGAAGCGCGAGTTCAAGGCACACTGGTTCGAGACCGGATCGCCGGAGCTCCTGTACCGGCTGCTGACTGAGTGGGACATGAGCCCCATGCAACTGGAAAACCTAGTCACGGACGAAGAGCTGGTTTCCAGGTTCGACGTTAAGGACATCGGAGTCGACTCCCTGCTGTTCCAGACCGGATACCTGACCATTGTCGGGGAAGAGCGGCGGAGTGGCCATACCCAGTACCGGCTGGACTACCCGAACAACGAGGTGCAGCGCAGTTTCAACAAGGGTTTGCTGGAACACTTCGCGAAACGCCGGATAAACACCGTGAGACACGGGGAGGAGCTGGCCCGTCTTCTTGGAGAGAATGACTTCGCGGGATTTGCCGAGAAATTCCGGTCCTTCCTGGCAAGGGTACCCTACCCGTGGCACGTCAGCGGAGACCTCAGCCGCTACGAGTCCTGGTATGCAAGCATGCTGTACATGGGCTTTCGGGCGATCGGGGTCGACCTGCAGGTCGAGGACATGTCCAGCCACGGGCGGGCGGACATGGTGGTGTTTCACGAAGGCCAGGTGTTCGTGCTGGAATTCAAGATGTTGAGAAGTGGTGAGAAGGCGGACAAGGCTCTGGGCAGGGCGATGGCGCAGATGCGGGACAAGGGCTATGCGGAGAAGTATCGTGACCGCGGCGAGCCGATCCACCTGGTCGGCATGGTGTTCGGCAGGCAGAAGCGCAGCCTGCTGGAAATCCGGGCCGAGGGCACGTGACTGTCAGCAGTCCTGTCCTCGCCCATGCATCGCCGCTTCAAGCGCACCAGGATACGGTGGCATGCTATATATTCTATCTACTTGATCTTTTTTTCGTTTCTGATAATAATGCCATCAGGCATTCCTTTCCTGCTGATTTGGCTGCCACCTACGAATCACAAATCCCCGCAAAAAGAAGATTACTAATATTACGCCGATTAGTATCAATACTGGCACATCACCATACGCAATATATGGTGTTATCCCAGAGCGTGGTTGAGCCTCGCCCTTGAGAACGGCTCGCCGAAACTGCGGAGTGTAGCTGTCCACTCCGCCCTTCCAGTTGATGATGGACGAAAGTCCGGTATTTGATGCCCGAATCATCACTCGCTCACTCTCGCGGGCACGAAAGCGGGCCATCTGCAGCCGCTGATGCGGCGCCAGCGAGTTGCCGAACCAGATATCTTCACTCACATTGAGCATCAGGCCGGAACGCCTGACCTGAAAGCGTCCTTCATTCGGGAAGGCGTCCTCATAGCAAATTGACACGGCGAAAAAGTTATCGGCCGCAGTCAGGGGATACTGATTTGCCCGTCCTGCAGCAAATGAAGCCATCGGCATGTCCAGCATATTGAGCAGTGGGTCAAAAAGCCACTGAGCCGGGAAGTATTCACCAAAGGGAACCAGGTGATGCTTGTGATAGAGATGAATCCTGTCAGTCACCGATGCCACACTGTTGTGATATGTCTTCGCACCACCAGATTGCTCTCTGGACAACACGCCAAAAACAAAATCGGCAGGATGATGCTCGACAAACCTCCAGAAGTCTGTAGTAAGGTTTTCCAGATAATCCGGAACCGCAGCCTCCGGCCACACAATCAAGTCCTGTTCCGGTAAATCTGCACTCGCGGTGATGTAGTCTTCAATGATTCGCTGGGACTCCTCCTGATTCCATTTGTCATGGATAGACACATTGTTCTGAACAATTCCAACTTGAATGGGCTCACCCTCCTGTGTTGTCCAGGCCGTTGAGTTTAATGCCCACCCCATACCCCATAGAGCTGCAACACCAATTACGGAAAAAACGCTGTTTCTCGAGAACAGCCGCATCAACGCAACTAGAACCCCGGCACTCATTGCCGCCACAAGCCCGACAAAATACACTCCACCAAGCGGGGCAAGATTCGACAGGGGTGTTTCGAGATAGGCGTAGCCCAAAGAAAGCCAGGGAAATCCCGTCAAAAACCAGCCACGGACCCATTCAGACACAATCCAGACTGACGGCATCAGCAAACAGAGGCGTAATCTGGGGTCGGCACCCTTTAGGAAACCCTGCAATAGGCCGCACAGGGCCGGAAAAATCGAAATGTAGGCTACCCCCAAGCCAATACTCAAGGCAGCCGCCCATGCCGGCATGTTGCCATATGTGTGCAGGCTGATGTACATCCATGACACCCCAAACCCAAACATTGCAGCTGCAAGCAGCTTATCGATATCAAGCATACTGTAGCAATATCAGAATAATGGACTTTCAGGGCCGGATCGAATACCGCTAGGCATAGGGTGGCACCCTGTCTGAACTTGCCCACTCAGAATATGTGCAACGCATTACCGGAGAACCTGTCGACATCCCGACAACCGGTCAGAGCACCTCGGCACGAATGCCAAGCAGGTTTCGCTCCCTTTTTCCAAACACCATGCCGACCAGGTGGATCGGTTCCCCGCGGTCCCGGTACTTCTCCGCATAGCCCTTCTCCCGAATCTGGGCAATCGCGCTGTCCAGACCCTTTTCCGTCCCGGACTCGTCCTCCGCCATCTTGAATTCAAGAACGAACACCCGGCCC
>JAPYNK010000183.1 GCA_028285825.1 Arenicellales bacterium
CCTACAAGGTAGCGGCCTTGCATGCCCACAACAGAATGATTGAACTTGAGTACTAGACGAGGCGGCTTTACCATGGGTTTTCTGAAGAATCTGTTTGGTGCAGGGCGAGCGACTGTCAAGAAAAAAGAGGCAGTGACCTACAAGGGATTCACGATTCAGCCCTGTCCGAAAAACGTGGCGCACGGATGGACGACGGAAGCAGTCATAACTTACGAGAAGAATGGGCAGACGAAGACCCACAGGTTCATTCGGGCGGATATTTCGTTCAGTCATGAAGACGCGGTTGATCTGACCCTGAACAAGGCGCGGACCATGATTGACTCTACGGGAGAGAAGTCGTTCCGGGAGTGAACGAAACTCCCGGCATCTCATGCCGGCAAATCAACCGGCGTAGTTTACGATCTATCTGTCCAGGAACGAGTACATCAACATTGCAACATGGGTTGCTTCCCGTTCCGTTCCCAATGCAATCTGGTGTCTGCATGACGTTCCGTCCGCCAGGATGATGGTATTGTGGCCGGCCTCCCGTACTGTGGAAAGAAGATCAAGTTCCGCCATGGCCTCAGAAACCTGCTTTGATGGTCTCGACTTCAAATCCCGGAATTCGCGAGAGACCAAGCTCCACAAGACCCATCTGGTCAAAGGACTTCTGGTGGCAGTGACCATGCAGCAGGGCAAAACCATTGGCTGGCTGAAATTCCAGCCCGGGATTTTCCATCTCGACAAATTCCTCGAAGAGATACGACATCATGGCGAGTTGTCCCGATTCCCCATCAATGCCGGCACCTCATCGCGTAGTTCCCAGCATGCAGCTCGGCCTGCCTTTTTCAAGATACGGTCTCGTGGACTACCCGCTCTACACAAGTATTCTCCTGACATGACTGGCCGGAAGTACTGCATTACGGTGCATGGAAGCACTGACCCCAGTGCCGCAAGACCCTGCTGGAGACGGAAAACCTGTTCTGGCTGACCCGGCTGCTGGTCACCGAAAGGTGTTCTAGGCGATGCCAGGTTGCTCGTCAGGCCTGTGAGCGCCTGGGCCTTAGCGGCCGCTGCGGACGACCCCGTGTAGGCAGCTTGACTGGAAGACAGGTTTTCAGCTCGGGGAGGGTAGGCTGCACTCATGTATCCGACCTGTTGGTGAGGGAACACCGCCCCCTGGCCCTGATGGAATCCGCACCGGCGCGTCTTGACCACTTCGTCGGCTTCCATCGCGAGTCCTGCAGCACTTCGGAGTTGAACTGGGGGCCATGGTCGAATAATTCGACTTGACAGATAAATCCGAAGTCAGTATATTGGCTACGTGGGCATCAAAAGGGTGTGGTTTTAACTGCGAGTCCATGTCGCCTTTCGAGGTTTCCAGCCAAGTCTGGGCATATCCAAGAACACCCAGTGAAAAGGCCCCGGAAAACGGGGCCTTTCTTTATCTGGGCGTCTTGATTGGCTTGCCGACTTGACGATTGTAAGCGATTATAAAGAATGCTACCTTCTTTGTTTTGCGACGATACGATTTGCCTGTTCCTGAACGGACGTACGCACTTTGTATGTACAACTCCAATGGTTCTTTTCCAGAAGATGGTCTCTTGATATCAAAGTAGATTTCATACTCAACCGTCTCACCCCGAGTATTCACGTGTTCAACAATAATAAAATTTCCTTTTCCAGTATGGTCGCAACGCTGTTTGTCAATTTGACGAATTATGTTGGGTAGACAAAAAGATAGCTGATACCGTTCAAAGGAAAATGTTCGGGACTCCCGATTATCGCTGTATTCCGACTCTGAACTATCGCCCACTTTAGTACTGCTAGTAAAACAATGAAGCGAAAAGTGGACCTTAAATCTATAGACACGTTCCGGGTGCTTGCCTTTGGCAGGTTGTGTCAGCGTAAGCGGAAACGGGTGCAAGTGAGAAAGATCATATCTATCTCCATGGTATGCAAAAGGCATCCATTTCATTGTATTGATGGCGCAACGTGATTCATGTCTGCCAGAAAACCCATAAGCAAATTACAACACATTGATTTATATGATTTTGCGACCGCATCGGAGGATGTCGTTGGAGGTCGAGTTGAATCAAGGTGTTACGCTGACCGGTTATCGTCCCTTGCCATTTCGCAAGCCGACCGGCATCAAGTCGATTTTTTGAAGAAAGCAGAATAAATGCTGTTCAACAGGGTAAGCATGCCTGCAATAATCAGGGTAATTGCAATGGGTCTCGAGAAAAATCCCGACCATTCAAAGTGGAGCATCTGCATGGCCTGTGCAAAGGTTTGTTCGCCAATTTTTCCCAGAATCAGCCCAAGCACTATGCCGGCCACGGAATAACCGGACCGACGCAGGAAGAACCCTACAATGCCGGCAATGAACATCACCACAATATCGATTGGCAGGCCCCTGACTGCGTAAGCTCCGACCGTAGCCAGCAGGAGTATCAGGGGAGCAAGAAATTGAAACGGTATGCGCAGCAAGTTGATGATGGTCTTGGTCTCGAGAAAACCAATCAGCAGGATGGACAGGTTGGCAAAGAACATGGCGGAGAAAACGACCCACACCAGATCAGCGCTGTTCAGGAATACCAATGGTCCAGGCTCCATGTCATGCATCTGGAAAACCCCAACCATCATTGCAGTCAACGCACCGCCCGGCAATCCAAGAGCCAGTAGCGGAATCATTGCCGCACCGGTAGCTGCATTGTTGGCCGTTTCAGAAGAAACCACGCCTTCCAGTTTCCCGGTGCCGAATGCCTTGCGATCCTTGGACCAGCGTACCGCTTCGTTATAGCCCATGAATGCTGCCAGAGTCGCCCCGATACCGGGCAAAATACCGCAGAAAAAGCCGATCACGATGGATCGAATGACCGCAATCTTCTGGGCAAACAGCTCTGCCAGACTCGGAAAATCAACACTCACTTTTGGGGCATCGTAAGACCCTTTTGCCTTCTTTTCGACCTGGACAAACACTTCAGAAACAGCAAAAAAACCGAGAATGGTCGGGATGAAGTGAATGCCTGCCAGCAGGTAAGGCATGCCAAAATCCCAGCGCTCAATGCCGCCAACCGGATCCAGGCCAACCACCGCAATCAGCAGGCCAAGAAGAATTGACAGCCATCCTTTCCAGAAGGTTCTGGCTCCGACCGAAGAAGCCACTGCCAGCCCGAAAAATACCAGGGCAAAGATCTCCGGCGGTCCAAACGCCGAGATCGCCCAGCTGGCAATCGGAGCGGTAGCGATCATCATGATTACGGCAGAAACGGTGCCGCCGATCGCAGAACAGGTGACCGCTGCTCCCACGGCCTTGCCAGCCTGTCCTTTCTGGGTCATGGGATAGCCGTCAAAAGCGGTTGGTGCATTTTCCGGTGCCCCCGGAATGTTGAACAGGATCGCAGTAATCGCACCCCCATAGACTCCCGTGCAGTAGATTACTGAAAACAGCATGATGCCGTGCTCGGGAGAAAGATGTGCCGTGAACGGAAGCAGGATAGCTGCCAGGGTCAGCATGCTGACACCGGGTATCGCCCCGAACAGCATGCCTCCAATCACTCCCCCAAAAAATATGAAGATGCCAAGCGGATCACCAAATAGCGTAATGGTTCCGTTAATGAAGTTGGTCAGGGTATCCATCGCCGGCTATTGCAGCAGATTTACCACGGTGGTGCCGAACTCGTAAAACGGGCTGATGTTTCCGGTCGGCAGACCGACATAAAGCAGACTGACAAATAGTGCCAGCAATATGCCCATGATCAGTGCACCGACCATGATCATGTTTTTCCAGTGCCTCTCTCCCATCAGGTACATCGTGCCTAGAATGAAAAACGGCGCGGTGAAGTAGAACCCGAAATCCTGGATGAAGGCGCCAAACAGCAAGGGCAGTGTCAGCATCCCGCCAATATGGTTGCCGCGAATCGCCAGCAGGAATATTGTGATCAAGACTGCTGCAGTCAGCAGCTTTGCCTGATGCAGGCCGGATTTATCCAGGGACAGCCATTCACCAGTCATTCCCGGCAGATTCATGTAGACGAAGGGAATCGTCATGAGCAGGAATGTCCAGGCAAGCCATTTCGGATTGTTGTGGTCCGAGAGCTGTGCCGCCAATGCGGCACCATCATCAGATGCCTTGTCCAGCATTTCCGAACCCTGACCTTCCCCTCGCAGCCATTGTCCGAACAACTGGCCGACCGCAGCCACTGCAATCAGCAGCAGAATCGCCCGCGGCCATGCGGATGCCCCAAATTTGTAAATTTCGATTTCCTGACTGAAATCAAACGAGCTGATGAACAGCAAGAGAGCAAGCGAGAGCCAGGCCCCTGCCTCAATGACATGGGCTAGACGCAGATTTCTCATGCTGCCTTGAAACCGGGAAAGGCCCTGACACACAGGGTGTCAGGGCGAGTTCAGGAGTGACTTACTTGACTTCCAGGCCCATCTCCCTGTAAACCTCCCTGTATTGATCGATGGTCGCAGTAATCAGTTCGCGAGCACCATCGGTATCCCGAAAACTGTCAATCAGATGCATGAACTTGCTTTTGTTGTAGTCCTGATAGCTCTGTTCGCAATACGCTTTCTGGAATGCCCACTGCAGCCATTCGACCCGGTCAGCCGGCGCATCCTTGTGTACATAGAATCCGCGAAATCGGTAGAGGGGTTCAAAATCAAGCCCGGCATCGGAAAGCGCAGGAACATCAGGAAAGGCGGATGGCGCTTCAGGTAGAATGGTCAGAATCGGCTTGAAGGTGCCGGCATCGAGAAATTTTCGGACATCACCGGGCTGTTCAAACAGTGCATCAACCTGGCCTCCGGCCAGAGCGCCATATCGTGGCGCACCCTTGTCAAAGGAAATCTGCTGAATGCTGATGCCGGTTGCATCGGAAATGGCCTTCATGGTCACCCGTTCCATCGAGCCCTCTTTGGAAACATTGGCGATGGTGGCCTTGCCGTCCTGTGCTTTTACCCATTCCACAAACGAGCCCCAATCGGTATAGCGGTCTTCGTTGGTGCGGATAAAAATTTGCGAAAAGGTAATCTGTGAAACAACCAGGGGGATCAGATCGGAAGCGGGGTTGGGCTTGCTGGAGTCCAGCGCATGAGCACTTGATGCATCATCGATATGCTCAAGAACGGAGTAGCCATCGGAAGGCAGTGCCATATATGCAGTCATGCCGACTGTTCCGGAACCTCCGGGCTTGTGATCACGATTGATATTGACGCCGGTCAATTCGGTTACTGCCTGGGCCATGGCCTGTGCGACCTGCCCGGATCCTCCAGCCGGGCCATAGGGCACGATCATGGTTAGCGCACGTTCCGGGAAACCATCCGGGCCCGCCACGCTTGCTGGCAGAGAGTCGGTGGCGCATGCAGCAAACGAGGTATTCGATACCAGCGTCATTAGGCCTGCAAGCATTCCAGAAGCGATATATTTCATTGTAGTTTTCATTGATTTCCTCACTCAAGGGTTTAAATGGATGATGTCGAATAACGACTACCAGAGGTTTTTTATCTGCCATGCATGTAATGCCCGGAATTCAGCGATGGCCCGAATTCCGGGCAGGCAACTTCGACATTTCTTGCTAGTGAGTCTTATGCCTCACCTGCGCAAATTTTACACTATCGATTCATTAGTGCCTGAAAAAGACCTTGTCCGGCGAAGGAAATTTCATCTTTTGGGTTTTGACGCTGTTTTCTGGCCATGGAAGAAAATTCATCTTCGAAGAAGGCAATGAGGCATTCAGGGGGAATTGCGCAGCATGCGGTTGGGAGTCGATGATCCGGCAACTGGCGACTGGACCGAGAATTTCTCAGGGTCAGGAACGCTATTGGACGGTGGAGTTCGGTTGCCTTTACGACTTAGCGTTTGCCAGAAAACCCGGAATGCCGTCATTATCCATATGGAACATGAAGTTCTTGCTGGCACTGAATCCGGCACTGGCCGCAATGACGGTGGCTGCAGCGGTGAAGTCAGCCTGGAAAACAGCTCTTTCATCAGCATGCGAAACCGTATAGAATAGGGGGTGATAAATCAACCGCGGAGAAAATCCATGAAACCACAAGCAAGATTAACCCCCCCCCCCTCACCCACCAGCTAGACTGACCATCTTGGCCGCCTTGCTGGTGGCCATGACAACAACCGCACCCGCAATGGCGCAGGGGATGGTTGGACCCAGCCACTGCCCGGCAGGTGTGAATACTGTAAATAGTGGGAATGCCATTTCCATCTTCCCTGATGACCTGACAAGAAACAGGGTCACAGTTGATGCATTTTTTCCGAACGGATTCAGCCGTGCCGACCTTCGGACTAAGTTTCCAGGAGCCACCGGTGCCCGGCTTCTTCTCGGACTGGTGGGCGATAACGGCAGGCTTATCCATAACTTTTACCAAGTCTTAGGCAATGTGGAGGACGACGGTTTTTCGAACGTGCCTCACGAGATAGTAAACATCCATAGCCTGGAACCCAACACCCGTTACCAGGCAAGGATTTTTGTTGATCGGATTGAGGGGACGACGCTAGAAGATGCCATGCGGCGGAAAAGGGTTTTCTCGGGACGATGCTTTCAGACGGCTCCTTAGTTTAACCAGCCGTCTTTGTATGGGGACACGCTGACGAGAAACCGGGCATGAATGATACCAACTGGCATTTTCTCAACCCCCACCCTTTTGATCGGGATAGGGTACTGGCCAGTTCTGGGGTTTCAAAAAGCGATTTTGCAAGGGCCGACCAGCTACTTGGCCCTATGCTGAAACAACTGAATGAAATCGTTGACTACACCCCAGACTACCCCAGTCAATGCAAAATCCGGGAACTGGAATACCTGCTCCCAACCCGTCGAAAGGCCGAAGGGAAAAAACAGGGGGCGGATAATTGGCCAGGCATATCCAGCTTCTACCGATACATTCAGTTTCCGGTATCACCGGGAATCAAGCCATGTTCAGGCTTTTTTATGGTATGTCCACTTGTCCGGCATTCGACTTCCGCTATCGGCGCAGCTCAGCAGGAAGCCCCGTGTGCCCGTTTCGGGGGTCGGGTGATACCCTGGATATCCCTTCAACCGGTCCGGAAAGCCTCTTGCGTTCCTGCAGTCCGCCATTGCCCGGAGTGGATTCGGCCAGTTCCGCGTGTATCGGAAGGCCGGAAAGTCCGGATCGAAAATCCGCAAATCCCGCTTGAAAACCCTGCCAGCAATCGGATAGGATGGAAACAGGGCAGAAAACGACAATCAGTATCTGGAAAAGCAGCTCCGGGAACTGAAAGAACAGAATCAGGAACGGGCGAAAGAGACCGCCGTTCTGGAGGAACGCATGAAGACACTGCAATCCGACCTTCAGGGAACGCTTGAGCGTTTCCGGACCGATACGGCCGACTGGAAGACCAACATGGCCCGGCGGCACCGCAATCCGGATTCCCCGGCACCGGGACGGGTTTTCTCAGTTTATGGCCAGACACCGATGCCGTTTGGCAATGCCTTCGGACAAAGGGCATCAACTGGCCCGCGAGTGGCGAATCGGGGGCAGGATAGAATGTTGTAGAGCCCCATGTTGGCTTGCTACAAGGCCTGTCCGTCAAGGATGGCCTTGACAAGATAATTCCGGA
This sequence comes from Arenicellales bacterium, assembly GCA_028285825.1. Classification (GTDB taxonomy): domain Bacteria; phylum Pseudomonadota; class Gammaproteobacteria; order Arenicellales; family Poriferihabitantaceae; genus Poriferihabitans; species Poriferihabitans thioversatilis. Next base: position 7,583 of record JAPYNK010000183.1, read on the forward strand.
ATGTGCCGGAAAACAGGTTCCAGTCCGGTCGAGACCATGGAATTCAGAACAATCGGAGACTGGAAACCGACAGGTTTACGCTTGTGGTCCCCGTCCGGGGCGTTTCCTTGTCCGTGCTTCACTATTGGCGGTGATGTACCGTGAAGCCGCCCCATTCGGCATCACCCGAAATGGCTGAACCCGCCTACAGCAGCGCTCTCCAGATCATGCTGCCGCCAGAGATGATCAGCATTCCAAGAATCAGGCGATAGAAAATCGAATCCCCCACATATTTTCGGATGGATCGTCCAATCAGCAATCCCGCTGCAAGCGGGATTACGGCAAGCCCCGAAATCAGTGCAAGTCGAGTATCCAGTACTCCCATTAATATCAGCAAAAACGTCCAGGGAACAACCGCTCCAACGTAGAGAAAACTGATGGTGTTGACAAATTGACTTTTCTCGAGAGCTGGAAGGGACACAAGATACAGAATCATCATTGGTCCGAACATGGATGAGAGGCCGCCAATCAGTCCGGCACTCCCGCAAAAGGCGATGCCCGCGGGCTTCTCAAAACGGTCAGGAATCAGAATCTTGCGCCTGGATCCCTGAATCAGGGTAAAGCAGATGACCATGATTCCTACGACTGTCAGCAATGCATTCTCTTCAATGCCCGAGAGAATCCAGACGCCAATCCAGGTTCCTGCGAGCAGGGCCATCAAGGCAGGCCAGAATCGCCTTACGGTCTCGACCGGTCGTTCGGCATCGTATGCTTGCCAGAGGTTGGCGACCACCACTGGGATCGCCATGATGACAATGGCTTCGTGGGCAGGTAGAACCAGTGTCATCATGGGCACAGTGAGAAGTGGTGTTCCGATCCCTAGAACCCCTTTTATCAGTCCGCCACATGCCATGGCAAGAGCACACCACGCAAGAACCCAGGGTGCGAGATCCAGATTCATTGTGCCAGGAGCTTGTTGAGCTGAGTGTCTTGACTGGATACAATCCGCTTCGGACATATCCGAAGCACATCTGAACCAGGTAAATTATTGGACAAGCGGGTCATTGCATGTCGTCACAAACCGGTAATACTGCCGAACGGGCAATTATAGGGGAATCAATTGCCAGCGCCCGATCAGCGATGGAAGCCATCGCAGATCATGGTCAAGAGCGGATTGATGAACTGGTTACCGCCGTGGCCTGGTCTCTGTATAAGCCGGAAAACGCACGCAGAATTGCCGAGCTTGCGGTTCAGGATACCGGTATTGGCAATGTTGAAGACAAGGTAGCCAAAAACCAGAGAAAGACCTTTGGTACTTTGAGAGACTTGATGCGCGTGAAGACCGTGGGAATTATTGAGGATTCTCCGCACCGGGGATTGGTCAAGTACGCCAAGCCGGTTGGGGTGGTGGCTGCCATTATCCCATCGACCAATCCTTCGGCAACGCCAGTGAACAAGTCCATGATGGCCCTGAAGGGGGGCAATGCGATTGTCCTTGCCCCTTCTCCGGCAGGCTGGAAAACAACTGTGGCGACAACTGATCTGATGCGTGAGGCACTCGCAAAAGTCGGCGCCCCTCGTGATCTCGTGCAGGTGCTTCCTGCACCGGTCACGAGAAACATGACCAGACTGCTGCTTGAGGCCGCCGATCTGGTCGTGGCGACAGGTTCCCCGACCAATGTGCAGAGTGCCTATGCCAGCGGCACGCCTGCAATCGGGGTTGGTTCGGGCAATGTACCGGTAGTCATCGACGAGACCGCAAACCTGAAAGAAGCTGTCGGCAAGATAAAGGCATCGAAAACTTTCGACAACGCAACTTCCTGCTCATCCGAAAATTCCCTGATTATTCTTGCGGACATCTACGATTGCGCAATGGATGCTCTGGTTGAGGCCGGAGCGTATCGGATACCACTGGATCAGCAGTCGGAAGTCCAGCAAAGACTCTGGCAAGATGGAAAGCTG
>JAPYNK010000184.1 GCA_028285825.1 Arenicellales bacterium
ACCGTATAGTATTGCGGGTCATCGGAAAGACAGTAGGATTGCAGCCACTCGTTGAAGGAGGAAAAATCATCAAAGGGTCCATAAGGCATGTAGACCCAGATTCGATGTTCCCGGTCTTTGCTGAACTCTTCAAACAGCTGTCTTGCATGTCGCTCGATATCCAGCGGTTCAAGGCGGCAAAACCGGCCTGACAGGTCGGCTTTTTGCGGCCTTGGCAGTCTATTCCAGTTTGTGACCTCAAAACCGACAGGCATGCCAAGTTCATTGATCGGGCTAGACATGACTTCAATAACTCGCTGGACTGGACGGTGGCATCAAAGCACTTGAGCAAGATCGCGGACAATGTCCCTGGCATCTTCAAGTCCAACCGACAATCGGAAAACCCCTTTACCGGCGATTTCCCGATATGTGCGTTCAAGTTCCCCGTCCAGCCGGTACGAAGAACTGATGAGATCATCAGATTCCAGCAAGAAGATCAGGCTTCTATGGTGTCCCAGCGATACCGCATAATGAACAATTTCAAGATCGCTCATCATTCTTTTGGCGACCGACTCAGGGGATGCCATGCGAAATGCAATCATTCCGGAAAAACCGTTCATTTGGCTTTTTGCCAGTTCGTACTGTGGGTGGGATTCCAGGCCGGGGTAGCGAACCAGGTCCACATTGGGGTGCAACTCGAGAAATTTTGCCACTTGCATGGCATTCTCTTGATGAGCACGCATTCGGAGTGGCAGCGTTGCAGCCCCCCGCATGATCAACCAGGCATTGAAGGGGCTGATTGTTCCTCCGTAATGGAGCATGCCCTCGCCAGCAATCCTGGATACGATCTGCCTGCTGGCAAGAACTGCACCACCGATAGCGTCCCCATGTCCGCCAATGTACTTGGTCAGGGAATGCACGACAATATCGGCCCCCAAGTCAAGAGGACGGGTAACAACTGGGCTTGCAAAAGTACTGTCAACGACCAGTAGGGCATTCGCTTCCTGTGCAATCCCGGATACGGCACGTATATCCGTCAGCTTAACCAGCGGGTTTGACGGTGTTTCAATCCAGATCATGCGGGTGTTCTCACGCACTGCATTTTTGACGTTTTCCGGATTGGAGGTGTCAACCGGTGTAACGGTTATGCTGTTTTTTGGGAGCAGCTGTCGGGTAATCTCTGCCGTGCCCGGGTAATTGCTCTCGCTGATGATCAGGTGATCTCCGGAATTCAGCAGGCTAAACAGCACCCCGCTTGAGGCGGACATGCCGGAGGCGCAGGCAAGACAGGCCTCGGCATTTTCCAGCAGACACAGTTTCTTCTCAAGCTGACGAATTGTAGGATTGGCCCAGCGCGTATATACGTATGGGGTATCCTCATCCATATTGGTGACTGAAAAGCTGGTTGGCTGATCAACGACATAGGTGCTGGACATGACGATGTTGGGGCTGGATGCACCGGTTTCAGGGTCCGGCTTTTCGCCACCATGCACAGCGAGGGTATTGATTCCCAGGTTGCTCTTGATTGAATTCTTGGTCATGCTTCTATTTGCCGGGAGTGGAAGATTCGAAAGGTTTCAGCCCTGAAGAACAACTCGAAGCCATCGTCGCTTTACGGAAGTGTGAGCATATCAGATACAGCCCGGGTCATGAAGTGAAAGTACAGGGATACATCCACTCGACAATGTCGGGATTTTCGGTAATGACGAATTCAGTGCTACAATCCCGCTAGATGGGTTGCTGCAGTTGAGGGAGTGGCCCTTGATAAACAGCCGCTTCGAAATGCGCAGATTCCAGGCGCATGAATGAACCATGCCAAGGCCCGGCTTCATTGGTTTGAAGACGGAATGACAATTTTGAGAGGAAAAAAATGCCAGGTTTATTGCCCAACGTGGATCCGGATGGCTTGCTGGAGTATTCGGTTGTCTTCACGGATCGCTCGTTAAATCACATGTCCAGAAAATTTCAGCAGGCCATGCTGGATATTCGTTCAACCTTGATGGGCGTGTATCATGCGCAATGCATGGCTATTGTGCCCGGAGGAGGCACTTACGGAATGGAGGCTGTGGCAAGACAGTTCGCAACAGACAGGAAATGTCTGGTGATCAGAAACGGGTATTTCAGCTATCGCTGGAGTCAGATTTTCGATGCAGGCAATATTCCGTCCGAGTCGATTGTGGTCAAGGCCTCAAGAGTTTCGGATGGGGACACTGCTCCCTTTGCACCGCCATTGGCAGATGATGTAGTCCGGACAATTGCCGAGGAGAAACCGGATGTCGTGTTTGCTCCGCATGTTGAAACTTCGGCTGGCATGATTCTTCCCAATGACTATATCCGTCAGATTGCCGATGCGGTACACGGTGTCGGGGGATTGATGGTTCTGGATTGCATTGCTTCCGGCACCCTCTGGATAGATATGGAGAAATGCGGCGTTGATGTGCTGGTCAGTGCACCGCAAAAGGGCTGGAGTGCTTCTCCCTGTGCTGCATTTGTGATGCTGGGTGGCCGGGCACTGGAGGCCATGTCTTCAACGGTCAGCAGCAGTTTTTCCTGTGATCTTCGGCGTTGGCATGAGATCATGCAGGCTTATGTGCAAGGCGGTCATGCCTATCATGCGACCATGCCAACCGATGCCCTGACCGCGTTTCGAGATATAATGCAGGAGACCGAAAAAATTGGCTTTGATTCGTTGTTTGGCGCTCAGCTTGAGCTTGGCAGCCGAATTCGTGCCTTGCTCGAGGCCCGGGGGTTTTTAAGTGTTGCCGCTGAGGGATTCAAGGCCTCATCCGTAGTAGTCAGCTATACCGATAATCCGGAGATGCAAAACGGCACCCTATTTGCTGCCCAGGGACTGCAGATCGCGGCGGGCGTTCCATTGATGTGCGATGAAGGCGATCGCTTCAGGAGCTTTCGGCTGGGCCTTTTCGGTCTGGACAAGTTGACCGAAGTTGGCCGAACCGTATCGACTTTCGAGAAGGCGCTGGATCGAATATTCGACAGGGCGGCCTGATCGAAGCGATCGGCCAGATGCTCATTGAAAGGCAGGCAGATAATGGTTGAGAATTAGTAGCCAGATCGAACCAAACGCCGCCAGCGTGACTGCATAAGGCCAATTGTCCATGGCGATGCGCCAGCTTGGTATATTATATCGACCCTGGAAGACCAGGTTTGTGCCAGAAAGGTAACTGGAACAGGTGCCGAGGTGCCAGGCAAACAGCCAGGTTGCTCCGATCAGGTTGGGGTTCGGGGAACTTTCGAGCAAAACAGGTGCCAGACTGGCAATCTGAATCACGGGATGGATGCCGAGAGCAGATACCACGACCATCCCGATCAGAACCGCAACGATCGTTACTGTTGAGTAGCTGGTGATCTGGAAGGGAATCAGATCGACTTCCAGGAGTGCAATGATGCCAACCGCCAGGACACCTGCAGACAGGAACAGGGTGAGTTCATTGACCATTCTGGGCAGGCCTTCGGCTATGAAGCCTCCCATTTGGAAGACAGTCGAGGGTAATCCATGACGCAGGAGAAGCGTTGCCACAGTCACAATCAATGCGCATGAGGCGATGATTGCAAGAATTGAGGAGCCTTCCAGCAATAAATACCCGGCCAGGGAAATGCAGATCAAAACCAGTGGAATCCTGACGTCTCGCCCATGTATTGGGTAGCCGACGAAATTCGACAACTCGCCCCTGTGAAATCGCCATGCCGTTGAGCACACATAGATCAACCCGGCGATACATAGCGGAATGCCGGCAAATATCAGCCACAATAAATTGGCGTCCGGCGAATAGGTAAAAACCACGGCCATTGCTCCATAGAACGGGGACCAGGATGCCGCCCCACAAAAGACCCGTGTCGAACAACTGGCCATGTACCGATTAATCGGCTCGGTAGCATGAATACGGTCACACACCACGATTGGGGCAGAGATGTTGGTGATTGAGCTCGAAAAACTGAGTCCCAGCATGGTTCGAAAAAATGCGGCAGGTCCTCTTGGCAGACTCGGGGCTGCATCTTCTCTTGGCAGGGTTACCAATCGCAGGAATCCAACCGCAGCAATCATGCTCAACAATGCGGTATTGAGCGTGGCTAGCAGGAACCAGTCAAGGCTTTGTCCCTGGGTTATGGCAAAGGTCGACAAGGCCAACCCCAGCAGAATCAGTATGCCAGCCTGAATCTTGAGCGTTCGAGGAGCATCGACAAACAGCAAAATACCCGCAATCCATCCTGCAGTGCCTGCCAGCACTTCTACCGCTTGCTCTCCCGGAAAATCAACAAGGCCCCTGAATATACTCAGTATCGCCATGATCATGATCATCAGGCCAGCCAGAGTTTTGCGGTTGAAACGATTCATGGGTAGGGTGGGTCCATTAAGCGATAGGGCTCTGCAATCAGGCGGGTAAGGTATGACAGGTCAATCCGGACCCATAATCGGGGTTATTATGGAATTATCCTGGTCCATTCCGAGAAGATGGTCTTCCATTCGCTGCGAGTTTTTTCAAGATTGCGATTAGGACAACGTCATGCAAGGGAAATCGTCCAAAACAGGTATTTCATGTCTATTGCCAGCTGTTTTCCCTGCCTGAATACCGTAAAAAAAGCCTCGCCTGGCTGCAGAATTCCCAGGCCGCGCTGTGCCTTTTTCATCCTCGGAATAGCTGGTCGGGACCCGTTATATCCATCATCCCGGCTTGTTGGGCAGAGAGCTATTGTCAAGCATAAAATTGTAGATGAATCCCAATATAATAACTTCCATAACGCAGGACACTTGATGGTTGCGTATTCGACGGGAAATGCAGGGAACCTGCATGAACAACATTATCAGGCCATTTGATTTTATACCGGGGATATTGTCCTTGAAGAAATCGCATATTCTACAATCAGGCGGCAGCTGACATGGTATACGCTGTTTCATGAACAGTTTTGAAAGAATTGCCGTAATTGGAGCGGGCACCATGGGTGCTGGCATAGCGGGACAAGTTGCCAACTCCGGTCACGAGGTTTTATTGATTGACCTTTACGGCAATCAAGATCACCCCAATGCTGTCGCCGAAGCCGGTTATCACCGTTTGCTGAATCCAGGTCAACCGGGGTTGATTGACCCTGAGGCCGGGCAACGAATTCGATTGGGCAATCTGCGTGATGATTTTAAGGAGCTGTCGAATTGCGACTGGATTGCCGAGGCGGTTGTTGAGCGTCTTGAGGTTAAGCAGGATATCTATCATCGACTGGATGCCGTCACCGATGAAAAAACTGTCATCACCTCCAATACCTCAACGATTCCGATTCATTTGCTGACGGAAGGCATGCCCGAGTCATTCTGCCGCCGTTTTGCGGTGACTCACTTTTTTAATCCGGTTCGTTTCATGCGCTTGCTTGAACTGGTTGGCAGTGATGAAACCGATCCGGATATTCTGGACAGACTGGATGATTTCTGTGATCGCCAACTGGGAAAAGGCGTTATTCGATGCGGCGATACTCCAGGATTTCTTGCCAACCGAATTGGCGTATACAGTTTGCAGACAGCCCTGT
>JAPYNK010000185.1 GCA_028285825.1 Arenicellales bacterium
CGGGAGTTCAGCCAGACAATCTATCATCCGGTAGGCACCTGCAAGATGGGCGATGATCCCAAGGCAGTAGTTGACAGCAAGCTCAGGGTTCATGGCATTGACGGGCTCAGGGTTGCTGACGCCTCCATTATGCCAACCATTGTATCCGGCAATACCAATGCCCCAAGCATCATGATTGGCGAGAAAGCCGCTTCCTTGATTCTTGAGCCATGACGAACGAAACATGACCGCTTCGTCTAATGATCATCAAGAAGATTGAAACATATGCGACGGAAATGGTTGGATTCGTCAGGGTAACCACTGATACCGGGGATTTTGGCTGGGGACAGGTATCCCCCTACAATGCTGACATCACCTGTCTCATCCTGCATCGACAAGTCGCTCCACATGCTTTGGGTGAAGACATATCCGACGTGCTCGCACTGGTGACCCGCATTACGGAACTTGAACATAAATTCCCGGGTTCATATCTAAGGCGTGCTCTGGCTGGTCTGGATACGGCAATCTGGGATTTACAGGGTCAAATCAGGGAATTGCCGGTTTGCGCATTAATTGGAGGTACCCCGGGACCTGTCCGTGCCTATGCTTCATCAATGAAAAGAGAGATCAAGCCAGAACTGGAAGTCGCCCGCCTACTGGAACTCGCCGACAAGAAGGGCTTTGATGCATTCAAGATCCGCATTGGCTCCGAATGCGGGCATGATGCCGATGAGTGGCCGGGCAGAACTGAAAAAATGATCGAAACCATGAATCGGGCATTCGGGAGTCAATCGGCACTTCTTGCTGATGCCAATTCCTGCTACTCTCCCTCGCAGGCAATCATTACCGGAAAAATGCTCGAAGATGCCGGGTTCTGCCATTTCGAGGAACCCTGTCCCTATTGGGAATTTGAACAAACCCGTATGGTGCGCGAATCCCTGAACATTGACATCGCGGGAGGAGAGCAGGAATGCGGGTTATCGGGGTGGCGTCGCATGATCGATGAACATGTTGTCGATATCGTGCAGCCGGACATCTGCTATACCGGAGGACTATCCCGAACTTTGGAAGTGGCCAAGATGGCTGCAAGCAGGGGACTTCCCTGCACACCTCATTCTGCAAATCTTTCGATGGTGACCTTGTTTACAATGCATCTGTTGCGTGCGATTCCCAATGCCGGAAAATACCTGGAACTCTCAATAGAAGACCATGACTACTACCCTTGGCAAGAGAGCCTCTTCACCGAAAACCCGTATCGGCTTGATGATGGATGCGTGACCGTTCAAGATGCTCCTGGATGGGGCGTTGAAATTAACCATGAGTGGCTGAATCAGGCAGCCTTCTACGTCAGTTCAGCATGACAGACCGGATTTTTTCACGGGATTACGTGAGTAGCCCCTACTGGTGGGAACGAACACCCCGTCCGAAATTTCAGGATTGCCCACTCCCAAAATCATCCGACGTTGTGATTCTGGGTTCCGGGTACACGGGACTGTCGGCAGCTATCCAGACCACTCGGCATCATTTGCAAACCGTGGTCCTTGATGCAGAAGATGCAGGCTGGGGATGCAGTACCCGAAACGGCGGACAAGTCGGCACAGGCATCAAGGCGTCCTACCCGGAACTCTGCCGGCAATTTGGCGACGATGAAGCAACAGCCCTGATCGAGACTGGCAGGAGGTCGGCGCAATGGGTCGAGGACTTTATTCAGGAAAACAAGATTGATTGTGATTATCAGAATTCAGGGCGTTTTCATGGAGCCCACTCGCCGCATGAATTTCGACACATGTGCAAAACTCTTGATGAGACGCCAGCAGCATTGAGAACGGGAGCCTTTACGATCAGTGCCGAACAGCAGAGAGCAGAAATCGGTTCGGACTACTACTGCGGCGGCATAGTCGACCCCGCATGCGCCTCGATTGATCCGGCCCGTTATCACCGCGGGATGTTGAATCTGGCGGTCCAGCAGGGATGTCAGATTATCACCCGCTGTCCGGGCACCAACATCCAGAAACAAGGCGGCATCTTTACGGTTTCGACACCCAAAGGCACGATTCAGACACGGGACGTGATTGTTGCAACCAATGGATACACCGGAAACTCTACCCCTTGGATGCAGAGACGGATTATTCCAATCGGCTCATACATTATCGCTACGGAGCCACTGACTGAAGGAATGATCAATGAACTGTTACCGACCAACCGCATGATCACTGATACACTGAAATTGGTTGTCTATTATCGAGCCTGCCCCGAGCGAAGAAGAATCCTGTTTGGCGGACGCGTCTCAATCAGCGAGACGGAGCCGGCCATCAGCGCACCAAAACTCAGACAATTGATGCTCGACCGGTTCCCGTCAGTTTCCCATATCCGGATTACGCACTCATGGATGGGGTTTGTGGCCTATACCTTCGACAAATTTCCACACCTGGGCATACATGATGGAGTGCATTATTGCATGGGATACTGCGGTTCGGGCATCTCGCTGTCGAGCTATCTTGGTGCAAGGACGGGGCTCAAGGTGGCTGGACAGCCTGACTACGAGAATCCCCTCGACAGACATGAATTCAAAGGGCGCCTTTATTATCAGGGAAACCCCTGGTTCCTGAAACCCTCGGTGTTCTACTACCGAGTCCGAGATCGGTTATCGAGCCGAAAAAACAGGAAAGGATGAGAATTGGATGAGTTACTGCTTGCGGCGGAACCTGCGTTTTGTACGCTCATCAAGACCACGAAATAACCAGCCCATCGCAAAGCCGACCAATGCAACCATAATCAGCAGTCCCAGAAGTTCTGTAATCAGGTAAATCATGATGAGTGCTTGTATTTCGATAACCTCACATGCGCCGCACGTGACCTTGATTAACCACGCCTTGACAGGGTGTGGTGATTTAGCGACTTTGCCAAAAGCAGATTGAGCCTCGGTTGCCTGTCTTGCCTGGGACAATTATATACTTATATGCCCAATCAGTATCAAATCACTCAAGATGATGCGTGTCGGCTATTGAGGCACCGGAGCATTCAGCATTGCAATGGATTAAAATTCGCAATTCGGAAATTGTACCACCAGCAAACCATTCCATGATGTTCACCCAATAGATATTGCCACCAGTACTGGCAGAGAATCACAGCCTTTCGCATGCAGGGCTTCGGCTGGGTCCAATCAGGACCTGGCTGGTTTGATCTTGAGGCTCATTGATATTTTAAAGAACAATTATTCCACATGTTTACCTATCTCAATCCATCTGTTCGACAAAAACTGATTGATCAAGGTCATTTATTCAGGATCAATGAAGTTGGCGAGTCTCTGGATATCGACATGCCTTCAAATCGAGGACAATTGACCATAAACCTGCTCGGCCCAATCCCGCTGCCCTTATCGATTTCCAGCAGGCAATGTCAGGTCAACTGGTATGCTGCAGTCAGAGGAACCGAACTCGATGCAGCGGAAGAACTCGCTGAAAAGCTCCGACAGAACGACGGACAAAACCTGTTTGCCAGCCTGGCCAAGCCGATGGCCGTTAACAGTGTACTCATTGTAGGCGAAGCACTGGAAGCGGACGACCCGCTGGTCCGAGTTCACTCAAACTGTCTGACGGGAGATGTGTTCGGTTCTCTTCGCTGTGAATGCGGGCCACAGCTGAACACGGCCATTCAGGCCATGAATGAAGAGGAAACGGGTGGAGTCATCATTTACATGGCTGGACATGAGGGCCGCGGTATCGGGTTATGGGCGAAGGCAGCCACCTACCTCCTTCAGGATGCGGGAGAGGACACCTATGAGGCCAACCAGTCTTTGGGGTTGCCGGCAGATTCCAGGGACTTTTCCGATGCGGCCGCCCTTCTTCTCCACTTTCTCGGCAACCGCCCAATGCGGTTGCTCACCAACAACCCGAAAAAATTCGATGATCTGACCAAGGCGGGTCTGACCAAAATGACCATGCAAAAACACATTACCGGGGTTACGCCATGGAACCGAAAATACCTATATGCCAAAAAGGCATGGGGGCATCATATCCATGACCATGACCTGGACCAGGGACACAGCCAGTAGATGTGTACAGTTTCACAGCCAGAAGACATCCCAGTGACTGAGACGCTCAAATCAAGCACACAAAGAGTTCAGGCCTACCTGAACTCCAGAGGACTTGACCTGAAGGTTCGACAAATTCCCGCGACCACGCGTACCGCGGCTGAGGCCGCAAAGGCAGTCTCTTGTGATATTTCATGCATTGCCAAATCGCTCATTTTCCGAACTTGCGACAGTCAGAAACCAGTACTGATTATTGCATCAGGAAGCAATCGGGTCGATTTGAAGAAGGCCGGAGAAGTGATCGGCACCAAGCTGGAACAGGCGGATGCCGACTTTGCCCGGAAACACACCGGTTATGCAATCGGCGGAATACCCCCAATCGCCCATGCCGGGACGATCGCCACCCTGCTCGACCGGGACCTGATGAAAAAGCCGGTGATCTGGGCAGCCGCAGGAACACCGAATTCCCTGTTTTCGCTTGCGCCCGATGAGCTGCAGGATCTCACCGGTGCCGAATGGGTTGCGATTGCCGAAGATTGAGACTCTGGGGCTCAATCTGAGGGAGGTATCAGAACCAGGTTACCGACATGGTTCTTCCTGAGAAATTCCTCCTGGGCCTCGCGAATATCGCCTAAATCATATTGCCGGTAAACAGCCGGTACCAACTGATTGCTGTTGGCAAGTTCCATGAGTGCGGGCATGGTTTCCCTCGAATAGATGGTTGAACCAAAAAAAGAAAGGTTTTTCAGATACAGGGTGCGCAAGTCCAGTTGCACCATGGGTCCAGCAATGGCGCCAGCCACCACATAACGCCCCCCTCTGTTGAGCATGTCCAGACATGCCGCAAATGCATCCCCTCCCACAACGTCAGCAACGACCGAATATCCGCCCTTGCTTCCGGCCGATAACGCCGCTGCATGCAGATCACTGCCATGACGATCCACGGTGTATCTCGCCCCGAACTCGACAAGCTGTGCATGTTTCTCGCGAGAAGCAACTGCCGTTACTTCAGCACCCAGAAGACTCCCGATCTGCACCAGAAACGAACCAACACCACCTGAAGCACCCGTTACAAGAAGCCGGTCTCCCTGTCCTACTCCCGCCAGCATCAACATGTTCATCGCAGTACCTCCTGAACAAGGAAGTGTCGATAACTGGCTATCTTCGAGCTGGCACTCCTGCCCGACGGGCAAGGCATTGACTGCAGGCAGCCGCAAATACTGGGCAAATCCACCATCAAATTCTGCGCCCAGCAAGCCTAGGGGCTCCAGAAAGTCATCGCTGTCCGATGCATGCCAATAAGGATCACATACTACCCGTTGGCCGATCCTCTCCGGAGCAATTCCAGCACCTACAGCCTCAATGACTCCAGCGACATCCATTCCCTGAATTCTTGGAAACCTGATATCACCGGACCAGCCGCCCATTCCGTTGCTCTCTGTCTGTTCTTCGGTCTCGGCCCAGTCACGGGTGCCGGTCCTGACAGATGGGTTGTACCAACCGGTCCGAGTATTGATGTCGGTATTGTTCATTCCACAGGCAAGAACCTTAACCAGCACTTCATCTGGTCCGGGGTTGGGGATGGGTGCCCGGTCGGTGTACTCAAGCTGATCGAATCCTCCATAGCCCTTTAGATAGACTGCATGCATTGTCCTGGGGCGCATAATGGCTTTACTCCATGCCCATGAATTCAAGAGATCGCATCAAAGAATACCATAATCCATCAGTGTCCGGTACAGTTGTCTCGGATCCCTGAACACAATTCCATTCCAACCCCGATTGACTGCTGCCAATACATTTTCTTCTCGATCATCGATGAGTACGGTTTTCTTCGGATTCAGGGTAAATTGCTGCTCTGCCCATGCGTAGATCTCGGGTTCCGGCTTCAACAGACCACAATCACCCGACAGCAACACGCCATCGAACAACTCAATAAATGGCATTTTTGGTCTTGCCCTCTCGAATTCGTCTCTTCCCCAGTTGCCCAAGACATATAGCCAGTGCCCCCGTTCCTTGATCTCTTCTGCAACGGCTACCGAACCTGATATCACGCCAACGAACATCTCATCCCATCTTGCCCAGTACGCCGAGATTTCGTCTTTCCATTCCGGAAAACGATGTTTCAGGCGTTCAAGCAGTGGTTCGATCGGCATCCCTCTGCTAATCTCAGCCTGGGTTGAAGGGCCAAGAACATAATTTACAATTTGCTCAAGATCCCGACCCGAATGACCACATAGAGGACCATACAACGCCTTGACATTCCATTCCACGAGCACGCCGGCTACGTCAAACACAAACGCCAATTCACGATTCGGTAACTTAACCATTTTCCCTGAATATGACGCTAAAGTCGTTTTTCAATCTCCTCGGCCAGCTCAGCCACCGCCATCGAATAATTGATACTGTTGTTATACCGAGTAATAACATATAGATTATTGAAGGCTACGATGTGTTGGTATTCACCATTGTCCAGGGTTAATCTAACCAGTGCCGCTTTCCGGCTGCCCTGCCCTGAGTTAAACTGAACGCCTAAACTGATGAGATATTCCACTGCATGCTGTGGTTTGGCACTCTTCCCAACCAGTGCCAGGGCATTCTCAGATAAATTCCCCGGCACATCCGAATAGATTTCCTGTCCTGCCTTCCATCCGTGATTTACAAGATAGTTGGCAACACTGCCGATCGCATCTTCGACCTCATTGACCAGATCCCGAATACCATTTCCGTTAAAATCCACCGAGTGGTTTTCATAGCTTGAGGGCATGAACTGGGGGATGCCGATTGCCCCTGCAAAGGAACCGTAAACAGAGTCTGGCTCAATGCTTTCCCGTCTCGCCAGATTCAGAAACATCCGCAATTCCTGCTTGAAATACTTGCTTCGCCTGGGATACGCGGCGGTCAGGGTCACCAAACTGTCGAGTACATTGGAGTTTCCCTTGCGTTTGCCATAGTGGGTTTCCACACCAATGATTGCAACAATCACGGAAGCGGGCACGCCATACTCGGCCTCGGCCCTGCTCAGACTCTCCTTGTGTCTGTTCCAGAATTCAATCCCGTTTCTGATTCGTCTGTTGTTGATGAATAGTTTTCTGTATTGGTGCCAGGGAACTGCCTTCCATTGCCTATCCATCAATTCCAGGGTTTTGTTATTGATTGTTGCAGACTCGATCACCTCCCGCAACTCATCTTGCGGATAGCCATCTTCCTCGATCATGGTCTGAACCAAGTCTTCCAGTTCGGGATAGTCGCTGATATTCAGTGCCAACGCACTTTCCGTCACAAGACATAGCAGAGTGGCAAAAAAACAGGCAAGAAATTTTTCACATGCAGTCATATCAAGGCCCGATTCAATGTGACTTTATTCTCTGTGAAATGCTCATCAGGATGCCGAACCCAATCATCAGGGTTACGATTGAAGTGCCGCCATAGCTAATGAAGGGCAACGGTATGCCGACCACTGGCAAAATGCCTGAAACCATCCCTATATTCACGAATACATAGGTAAAAAATGTAAAGGAAAAACCTCCCGCCAACAGTTTCGAGTAAGTGTCTTCAACGCAAATGCCAATCCAGAAACCACGCACGACCAGCAACAGGTAAAGCAGCATGAGCAGGATAAAGCCCCCCAGTCCAAACTCTTCACTCATGACCGAAAAAATAAAATCGGTACTTCGTTCTGGAATGAATTCCAGCTGCGATTGCGTTCCCGACAGCCAGCCCTTGCCACCAACCCCACCGGAACCGATCGCAATCATGGATTGTACCGCGTGATAGCCGGCTCCAAGCGGATCCGACCAGGGATCAAGCAGGGTTAATATGCGTTCCTTTTGGTAGTCGTAGAGAACCGTATTCCAGACAAGGGGAGCCGACACTGCCCCAACCGCTCCCACGGCAAGAATGATCTTCCAGCTAATTCCTGCCATGAAGATAACAATCGATCCCGATACCGCAATCAGAATGGCCGTTCCGAGATCAGGCTGCAGAATCACCAGGGTACAGGGAACCGCGATGGAAAGCACTGCCAGAAAGATCTTCACACCGCGTGGCACCATGGAATGACTGGTCATAATCCATGCCGCCATCATCGGCACCGTGATTTTCATGATCTCGGAAGGTTGAAAGCGCAGAATCCCAAGATCAATCCATCGTTGCGCACCTTTCCCGACAATCCCAAAAGCCAACACCAAGATCAATAGCAGAATACCGATCAAATACAGAAACAACGACATGGTCGATAGTGTGGAAATTGAAATTTGCGAGACAACATACATCGCTATCAAGGCAATGACTATGCGACCGGAATGCTTGATCAGCAAATCAGCATTCTCCCCACTTGCGCTGTACAGAATAATCAACCCCAGACTGCAAACCAGCAAAATGCCGGACAACAATGGATAATCCAGAGTCGAAAATATCGATTTTTGCTCTGAGTCCATCACCTGTCAAGCCTCATTAATGGTGGTTACATCAACATCCGATGCAAACAAATTCAAGCGCTCCAGCAAATAGTAGTCGATCAATCGCCGCGCGATAGGTGCGGCCACTTTACTGCCGCTACCCCCATGTTCAATGACAACGGAAATTGCAATTTTAGGGTCATCGAGCGGTGCAAAGCCCACAAACAGTGAATGATCCCGATATTGTTTCGGTGTGTCATCTTCATCATAGCTTTGTCCCTGCGGGATTCCCACCACTTGTGCGGTCCCTGTCTTACCGGCCATTTCATATTGCATGTCAGTGCGAATGCCTCTGGCCGTACCGTTTTCACCATGCACCACTCGACGCATGCTCTCAATCACCTCATCGTAAAACTTGTCCTCTTTCAACTCGACTTGTTCTTGTTCCGTAACCACTGACGATTCGGGCTGCTGCGTAATTGGGTTTTCTGTCATCTTCAGTAAATGCGGGGCAATCGCGACACCCCGATTAGCCAGAATTGCGGTTACTGAAGCGAGTTGAACGGGAGTCATCAGCATGTAGCCTTGCCCAATGCCCGCATTCACCGTATCCCCGGGAAACCAGGGCCGGTTTCTGGCTGTTCGTTTCCACTCCATGCCCGGCATCAAGCCCGAACGTTCACTAGGCAGGTCAATCCCCGTTTTCTGGCCAAATCCAAATCGCATCAGGCCTTCCTGCAAGCGGTCAATCCCGAGGCGGGTAGCCAGATTGTAGTAATACACGTCGCAGGAGCGCTCAATCGCAGAATGCCCGTCCACTAGACCATGCCCGGTTCTTTTCCAGCAACGATACCGTCTATTGCTGTTGGGCAAACTGTACCAACCCGGACAGTAGACCTTTCGATCATGCTCAAACCCATGATCAAGACCGACCAGCGAAATAAACCCCTTGATTGTTGAACCCGGCGCATACTGTCCATAGATCGAGCGGTTGAACAGGGGTTTCTGCTCGGAATCATTCAACAGCGAATACTGGCTCTGCGAGATACCGTTGACAAACAGGTTTGGATCATAGCCCGGGGCACTGGCCAGGGCGAGCACTTCCCCCGTACCGGGATCAATCGCGACAACCGCCCCTTCATAGCCATCGAGCGCTGCCATGGCCTCTTTCTGAAGCATGATGTCCAGGCTGAGATGCAGGGTCTGCCCGGAATTGGGCAACTCCTGCCTGAGATGCCGGACAATACGTCCATGTGCATTCATTTCAACCTGCGAATGACCCGGCTCACCCTTCAGGGTTTTTTCATACTGGGACTCGATTCCGGTCTTTCCGATATGCGATATTCCGTTATATTCTCCCCGCTCATTGACCTGTTCCCGATCATCAACGCTGATCCGCCCGACATAGCCCACAATATGTGCAGCCAGATCGCCATACGGGTAATCACGCTGAAGGTTAACCTTTAATTCAACGCCGGGAAACCGGTGTTGATTGACGGAAAATATCGCAACCTGCTCATCGGTCAGGCTGGTCTTGAGCGTCTGTCGTTCAAAGGAAGGCCGAAACTTGAGAATGGCCTTCAACGCCTCAATGTCAGCCGGAACCAACTCGACCAGATGGCTCAATTCCTGCAGGGAACGATCCAGATCCGGAATGCGGTCAGGCTGTATTTCGAGATTGAAGACGCGAACATTATGTGCCAGAACCTCTTCATTGCGGTCAAGAATCAGTCCCCGGACCGGTTCAAGGGGTACCCTGTCTATGTGATTTTCCTGGGACAGCAATTCGAAACGGTCGTGCTGGGCAATCTGCAAATAGGCAACCCGGACAAACAGGACAAGTGACAGCAAGGCTATCAACAGCAGGATCAGAAAAAACCGCACCTCCAGCACATGCTGATCGATTTCGTTTTCTCCGGCCCTGCTCATCAGTCGTTCCGCGAATCGGGATGAATCCATGCCTTGCCAAGAATGACTCGTAAAAATGGCCATATCAATCCGGCCACAATGACCGATTGCCAATTCAGCATGGAGAATTCATATCCGAAAGCCAGATGGTTGAGCCAGAATTCAAATCCCATGACAAACAGGCAAAGCGCCATGACAAAAAAGCATTGGAGCCACAGGGGATAATTCAGCGCCCTCGGAGTGACCATAGACACAATAAGTGCAGCCACCGCGAAACTCAAGGCATGCTGCCCCAAAATCGTCAGGTTGAGAATATCCAGCAGCAACCCGACGCACCATGCCGTAAACATGCTGAACCGGTCAGGCGCAACCAGACACCAGTAGATCACGATCAGCAATACCCAATTCGGAATCATGGACTGTATGGATTCTTGATAATTCAACATGCTGAGCAGAATTGCGAAAAAAAACGTGCCCATAATCACGATTTCCGGATTTCCCCCTGATGGTTTGTCACTCGCCATCGTCGGCCACCTTATGCCCTTCCACTTCGTCCTGATGCTGTTCCGAGGTCCACAGCAAGAGAACGTTCTTGATGTATTTCACACTGACTGCAGTCTCAACGCTGACTTGCAGAAAGGGGCGCGTTGTATCCTTCAATACTTCTGTAACGGTCCCGACCGGATAGCCGGCAACAAATCGATCTCCCATCCCGGAGGTGACCAGTTTATCACCAACCCGAATATCCGCTTCGAGTTCAAGATAGGGCAATCTGATTTGGCCGGGTATTCCCGTGCCCACTCCGATAGTGAGCAGGCCATTTCTGACAACCTGTACAGGAAGGCCTTGAGCAACATGGCTAAGCAGCATAACCACGCTCCGCTGAAACCCGACCTCGGTAATTTGTCCAACCACGCCATTGTCGGATACTGCCGGCTGACCGACATAAACGCCCGATTCAAACCCTTGATCAATGACAATCTGCTGGCTGACCGGATTGCCATCTGCGATGATGATGTTCGCCAGCAACAGCTCCCCACGATCCTTG
This sequence comes from Arenicellales bacterium, assembly GCA_028285825.1. Classification (GTDB taxonomy): domain Bacteria; phylum Pseudomonadota; class Gammaproteobacteria; order Arenicellales; family Poriferihabitantaceae; genus Poriferihabitans; species Poriferihabitans thioversatilis. The sequence continues at coordinate 11,366 of JAPYNK010000185.1, forward strand.
ACCGATGTCGAGAGCAATCTCGACAGCCTCTCGTTTTCCTGCCGGATTGCCTCGTATTGCTGTATTTGAACCCGTAACGCCATGTTTTCTTCTTCAATCTTCCTGTTTTGCTCCTGCAGGGTCGCCTTGTCCTGAAGCAATTCTGCCATTGCGGAAATTCTGGATTGCGCATTCACGACCAAGTCGAAGGGCTGGCGCATGATCGTGCCAACAATCTTGACCGGATGGAAGAGTTCCGTCTTGCTGTCAAGAACCAACAGTCCAACAGACAGAATCAGGAGCAAGGAAAATTGGTAGAACGGAGAACTCAGGGTTCTGATCATGCTGCCCACCCTATTTCTACCCTACAGTGTGGCACTGGTTATGATTCAAGGTCTCAAATGGGGCTCCGGTTCGAATCAATCTAGCCACTGAAAAATATTGAGCCATTGACCCACAAGACACATGATTGACGTCTTGAATTGCCGGCGAGGTCAATATTCAGCTGAATACAAATCGCTCAGAGTATCGACCTCTTCCAGGGCCCTTCCACACCCCCTGACCACACATGTCAGCGGATCATCTGCCACCACCACAGGCAATCCCGTATCTTCCATGATACGCCGGTCGATATCCTTGATCAATGCACCCCCGCCTGCAATCACAATTCCACGTTCGCCGATGTCGCCACTGAGTTCGGGGGGTGTTCTCTCCAGGCCGGCGCGTACCGCCCAGATGATTTCCTCGATTTGTGGATTGATGGCTTCATAAACTTCGTTGCTGGTAACCACCAGACTGCGAGACATCCCTTCCGCAATATCCCGGCCCTTGACCTCCAGTTCGGAATGGTCGGAATCGGACCAGGCTACGGCAATCGATTTCTTTATGCGCTCGGCTGTCGCCTCGCCTATCAGTGTTCCATGACGACGTTTTATGAATTCAATAATGGAAGAGTCAAACGAGTCACCCGCAACACGCAATGAACTTGAATAAACCATCGACCCCATGGACAGTACGCCAATTTCAGTGGTTCCCCCACCGATATCAACCACCATGAGGCCGGTTGGCTCAGCAACCGGAAGATTTGCACCGATCGCGACGGCTATCGGCTCTTCAATCAGGAATGCCTCCCGGGCTCCGGCATTGATCGCCGACTCGCGAATCGCCCTTCTTTCGACTTGCGTCGAGCCGCAGGGAACGCAGATGATGATTCGTGGAGAAAAAAACCAGCGGTAGTTCTGGACTCGGCGAATGAAGTACTTGAGCATGTCCTCGGTGACTCGGTAATTGGCGATCACGCCCTCCTTCATGGGGCGGATAGCCTTGATCGAGCCCGGGGTTCGTCCCAGCATTTTCTTTGCCTCCAGCCCAACTGCCAGAATACTCTGCCTGTTACCGCCCGAAAAATTTTCCTTGATGGCGACCACTGAAGGCTCATCAAGAACGATACCCTTTTTTCTGACATATATGAGGGTGTTTGCCGTGCCAAGATCGATAGCCATATCGCTTGAAATTGAAACGATTCCTGACAGCATATTGGATATCATGCGTCTCATGATGACATAGGTAATTTCATTGTATGTGCTAAGGCATGTCTCTAATGTCTACTGCAGGCATGGTTTCAGTGCTCTGCCAATCCTCTGGAGCAACTGACGAAAACAAAAATGCAAACTGACCGCCTATCTCAGTAATTATATCCTAAATTGCAACTTACAAAGTTACGATTATTCAACCATAAGTTTTAATTTTCACAGCAACTACATGAGTAAATGGCTGGTAGTGGCCCAGTTTGGAAATGAGTCCTTGATGCAGAGCAAAACTGGTACAATACCCTTTAATACTATTCATCTTCAGAGAGAACAATGAAACTTCTACGAACACTCACCCCCCCCCCTCATAAATTAACAGCCCTCCTGCTGCTGGCAATGCTGGCCGGGCCTGCGGTGGCGCAGCAGGCGAGCCTCGGCATAACCGGCTCGATAGCAAATGGTACAGTTATCGAGGAAATGTCCTGCGCCGACAACGTGATCAATGTTCAGTTGAGACAAGCTCGCTCACAACCAACAACCGTCCACGTGTTCGCCATCACCCGGAGTGGGCCGGGCCGGCTCGCGCCCGACTTTGACGTCAACATCATCAGTAATGGCGGACCGGTGATAATTCCGCAGAACTCCATTGCCCCTGTCAACACCGGCATCTGCTGGCGCAATGACATTATCGAGGGCAACCCCAGTGAAGTCGAGGTCGTCATCGCCAACGGCCCCGGCTACACCGTCCACCCGAGAGAAGGCAGGTTTAATTTCTCGATCTTTGATATGGACAACTGCAGCACGCCGGCCGACACTCCCGGCGGCGTGGTCTGGAAGGAGAACCCCGACTGCCGCTGTTCGACGGAGAGCCTGAATGACGAGGTGAGGCGGTATTCAAGGCGCGAAACCACCGTCACCCATAGAGGTGTTACGACCACGCACACCCAGGAAGACCAATGGTACCACCAGACCCTGAGAAACCTGGCCGGTCAGTTTTCCGATCCGTCCTATCTCTATTGCCCGGAATCACCCTGGAGGGGACTGCCCTGACCGCATGCTGACGCGGCAGCGCAGGGAACAGGGGCGGCTTTCAGCCGCCCTTTTCCGTGAAGGGACCCATAGTTGTCAAGCCGGGCCACTGCCCAGAACCAGGACTGCCTTGACCCTTTGAACGTCATTTGGCTTGCCCACCCCCAGTCTCGACCGAGGACTTGCAGTTTCCCTCAAGCAACTGCCTGGCAAGCTCGGGTTTTCTGCTTTTTTCGCCAAGCCATATTGCAAGGAACAGGTCCACGTCCTGATTTAATGCTCCAACCGGCTCTCCGTTAAAGAAGAACTCCAGAATGTTTTCACTGACTCGCCAGGCGGTAAAGCGATCACCCTTGGAAACCCCTCGCATAATTTCCTCAAGTCTCAGCCTGACTGACTTGAAATCAGATTTGGGTCGATTTGAAATCCGCGCCATTTCCGAAATCGACGCCCAGACCAGGTCATGCCGGGAGAATTCGTAATCATAGATTAGAGTCAGTCCGTAATCAGCTTCCGATACGGTTTTCGAATCACTCCATAGTTCTGCTCGATAGAGCCGAAAAAACAGCCATTTGTAACTGGCACATCCTTTTGGGGCATGTGCTTCGACCCGGCCACTGTATTCCGGATGCCGATCGCCTGCAAAAGCCAGCGTGAAACACAACAGCAAACAGGGGACAAGGCTCCGAAACCGAATATGACGGTTAATGCGTGCCCGCAATGTCGCTTCCGGTTGCCGTATCCGGACAGCTTGCGACCTCTGGTCTCGATGATCGGAAATTATTTCCACTGGGTCATGTCAACCGCACAAAATTAAAGTGGCAGGTTTACCCCAGGCAAGCGAATCAGCAGGCGTGCACAAGGGATCACGGTTTGGCACCTTATGGCTGACACTCAAGTTTGGGCCTGTTGTTCGCGGCCTCCCATCGACCGACAAAATTCGAAAGAATCAATGCATGGGCAATCCAGATCATGCCCAGAGCCGCGATGGACTGCATGCGCTCCAGACCAAACTCGACATCGGTGAAACGCACCCCAACCACATAACTCAGGGGTCCGCCAACAATGCAGAATGCGATAAACAGCAGACGTTTTCGAATCAAGGGCCGCAAAGACCACGGCAAGGTCATGGAAAAAAGCAGCCACAAGGTAACCATCCAGAAAGGCGGGACCACCAACCCGCTGGGATAAACCAGCAAGCCAAAATAACCCATGAGGGTGTCGCCGAAGAACCCCAGAAGCATCGTTGCTGCAATCAGCAATGCATCCTGTACTCCGGTGTAGAACCACTTGCCGTAGATTAGCAGTGCAGCCAGGGCGCAGATCATGGCCATAGTATTGCCATAGAGGACAACCAGCACCCATCCAAGCTGGAACTTCACGGCATTGGCAATGATGTGTGCCACCTGCAATCAGGTTTTAACCATGACAATTTGTGCTGCACCAATTGCATTCTCGTCGAACCCGCCTTCGCAGTAGGCCAGATAGAATTGCCACATGCGCATGAACCGGTCATCAAAACCCATGGCAGAAATCCGTTCTGAATTAGCCATGAAACGATTTCGCCAATGGCGCAGTGTCTCTGCATAATCCGCACTGATGTCTTCGAGATACTTCATTTGGAGGCGAGTATGCTTTCCGGCAGTGCCCAGGATCGACTCAAGTGATGGAAGCCCGCCTCCCGGAAAGATGTAACGCTGAATGAAATCCACACCATTTCGGGCAGCTTCATATCTTTGCTCGGGCATGACGATGGCCTGCAACAAGAGTTTTCCTCTGAATGCCAGCAATTCATTGCATTTGGCAAGATAGGTCGAAAGATACTACCGCGGATGAGTACATCATGTGCTTATCAAGGAAAGCGGCAAAAAACTCATTCCCTAAATCGTAGTGCGCACGGATATTACGTTTTGATCCGGTGATTGTATTGGCAGCCAGTCGATGTCTGTGTCGTTCGATGGAATGCACCAAACCGGATATCGCTCCGCCCAGACGTCTGAACCTTGGCAAATTCCGACATAAAAGCCGGACGACCGCTGGCAGGTCAGGACTTGTCCAGTATCCGCTCATGAAGGCCTCTCCGGCCCCGATCGAGGCATTCAGCACCACCATCCGGTACATATCCATGTTCTTGACCACAATCATCGCATGAATGCCATCTTCAGAGGATGGGTCGCCAAACATGTAGGATGCATTCGGTTCTTCCAGACGCAGACTGCCACCCTCCAGTGAATCAAGGAATGCAAAGACTGAACGGCGAGCCAGTTTGGCTGAAATACCGCCTTTACCGAGTTTCGAATTGGGCAGCAGCGTATCGTGCACGACCTTGTTGACAATTTCATCGGCTTTCATCAGATATCAGCTCTCCTCAGGGCGAGGTTGAATCTGGTCATGTGGCGGACTTTGGGTCTTGGGATGAGGATAAACCGGCACCCTCTTCAAACGCAGTTTCAAGGCTTGCCAATAGATACCCAATCCTGCTTTCATGCTCATTGAAGGCTGGCGAAAGACTAATCCGCTCATTCGGGGCAAGTTCATCTGAACACGCTCAAGAACCAGGGTGGCATCCGTCTCGCAACCGGAAGACCGGTGATTTTCAAGGTGAAAGAAAAGTCTGGATTCTGGCGAGCGAAAACGGCAGTTATAGGTCATGTCCATCGGATGGAACGGTGAGACGTGCATGCGTTTTGCAAAGCGATCATTCTGATTTCGGGATTGCGGTTCTGATCGAACGACATATAGAATTTTTTCGCGCCACGGCGTGTTGGTGACCTGCAGGACCAGATATCGCAATTGATCGCTGCTGTCATCGCAGTAGAAAATCGAGATCGGGTTCATTGCAAATCCCCAGTAACGAAGATTCGTGAGCAGCCGAATGCGTCCATCAGGACGCCATCCGGTTTCTGATTCTACCGTGTCCCGGATCATTTCAGGCAAGGGTTGGGCAGGGTCTCCCGCATAGTCACTGCGCCTGAACCAACCCAAAGCAGGATTTCGGGCACTCAATACTCCCGGGATATTCAACTCCTTCTCTACCGTTGCAAGATCAAGAAGCGGCATCATGACCCGATAGCGAAATTCATGCTCAACCGGAGTGAAGCGGCGATGTCGAATAATTCCGCGGTAGAGTGCCGATCCCGTCATAGCTCATCTGCCCCGAGTGCTTGAGAAACTTTCAAGGCACTCACTACTCCATCTTCATGAAAGCCATTGCCGCACCAGGCTCCGCAGAACCAGGTGTTCCGCGTGCCATTGGTCCAAGTAAGATCTTGCTGTGCCTTGACGCTGTCTTCCCCGAACTGCGGATGGGCATAATTGTAGCTAGCCAGTATTTGTCTCTCATCAATATGTCTGCTGCCATTCACGGTTACGCACAGGGGCCGCGAAGAGACAATGCCCTGCAGCAAATTCATATTGTAAGTGAGAACCGGCTGCTGGCTTTCAGTACCATCCAGAAGATAGTTCCAGCTTGCCCAGGCCCGTTTTTGCATCGGCATCATCCTCGAATCAGTATGCAGCACCACGTGGTTGTCTCGATAGGGTATGGCACGCAGCATTTCCTTTTCCCGGGTGGTTGCATCCTTGATGATGTTGCAGGCTTGATCGCTATGACAAGCCAATACAACATGCTCATACTCAACCCTGTCCTGTCCAGTTAATACACTTACCTTGCCGGATTCTCGCATGATGGCCTGAACCTTTGCTGACATGCGAATACTGGACTTGAAAGGTTCGATTAATGGACCAATGTAGTTTCTTGATCCACCCACAATGGTACGCCAGTTTGGTCTATCCCTGGTTTCAAGGAGCCCATGATTGATGAAGAAGCGGATAAAGAACAGTGCGTTGAATTCCCGGATCTGCGAAATCGGTGATGACCATATCGCAGAAGCCATGGGAAGGATATATCCTGATTTGAAGGTTTCGCCATACCCACCCATATCGAGATAGGTCTCAAGCGACAAGTCTGGCTGAATTGACCGTGCTTCATAATCATGTCTGGCACGCTTGCCGAAACGCTTGATGTCAATCAGCATGCCGAGAAACTTGCGATTCATCAGGTTTCTTCGTTCGGCAAACAGCCCATTCAGGCCCGAACCCGCATATTCGAAAATTCCGGCTGGATGCGATGAAGATAGCCGCGTGCGTGATCCGGCATGTCGGGTAGTGACGCTAAAGCCCATCCTGGTTGAACGCCATGGAACACCAAGGCGATCAACCAGACGATTGAAATTTGGATAAGTACGGTCATTGAATACGATAAACCCGGTATCCACCCAGTGTTTCGTTCCATCGACTTCGCATTCCACGGTTGCAGTATGTCCGCCCAGTCTATCCGTGCTTTCATAGAGAGTAATGTCGTGTTTCTGATGGAGCAGCCATGCTGCAGTCAAACCGCTGATGCCGCCGCCAATGATGGCAATCTTCATTCCCGACGCACCATGCGCTGACCGATTTTCAGTCGAAAATTTTCCGGCAGCAAGCTCATGAATCGAAGCGGCCAAATCAATCTTCTCGGGAACTCGATACGCCGATTGCCCCTCTCGATTCCTGTCAATACAATGCTCGCCGCCTGCCCTGGACTCATCAGGAACGGCATGGGAAAATCGTTACGCTGTGTCAGCGGGGTATCAACAAAACCGGGGAGCACCATGGTGATTGCAATGCCTTCATGAACCAGGTCCAGGGCCAGGGACTCCAGCATGCTGACTAAGGCCGCTTTTGACGCGCCATAGGCTTCGGCTCGTGGCAGTCCGGTGATGGCGGAAGCGCTACTTATACCCACGATATTAGGTGACTTTTGCGACTTGCGCAAAGCAGGCAGAGCGGCTTCCACCGAGCGGGACAATCCGAATACATTGACATTGAACATGCGTTCGACGACATTGGTATCGAAATTACGGGTATCGACATATTCGCAATCACCGGCACAGAGAACCGCCATATCAAGACCGGCTTCCAGTTTGCCCAGCTCATCTCGCAACAAGCCAGTGGACGATGCTTCGGAAATATCTGCCGCAAGTACAGTCGTGGAACAATCGAGTGAACCAGCTAGATCCACCAGATTCTGCCGGTTACGTGAAGTCAGGATCAGATGGTTTCCACGCTCTGCCAAGCCAAGGGCAAGAGCGCGTCCGATTCCGGAAGAGGCTCCTGTAATCCAGACTGTTTGATCCTTGATGACTGTTCTTGCCACGACAGTCAGATTCTCTTCTTGAACTGCTTGAAGAAGAGCCTGATCAAGGGAACATGGCGAAACAATCCTTCCGTATTGTCCCAAAAATCCTGATGCAGGACAACTTTGCCCTCTTCATCAAGGCGGATGTGGGACATTCCCAGCGATTTTGTGTGCAGGAGTTTGCCAAGCAACTTCAACCCGGTTTCCATATACCATTGGACGAAGTAGTCGTTCCCATCCTGGAGAACTCGATCATAGATGATACGACTGTGATCGAGGTGCCTGCCTGTCGCTTCCATGTAGGCGGCCAGTTCATCAAGATCCCGAATGACTTTCAGGGTATCGCTGAAATACGGATTCGCGGCGTACACTTCGCGCACCCTGAGTGCGATATCCTGGCATTTCAGGTCTGAAAACAGTTCCAGAAATTTTGTCAGCCGGCCATCATGGTTCATATTGCCGATCGACAGTAACGGGTCATTCTGATCTTTTGAATTCATGCGCATGCAAGTCTGCCGGTATACTGCTGGATAGGCGTCTTGGGTATGAGGCTGATTGTGATCTGGCTTGTTTGCGGTCATCTGTTTGCTGCATGTGGCTGGCTGGCCAGACATGCACAGAACCGCCGACCTTTCATGGCAATACCTGATGCAGGCACTGTTCGCAGAATAAAATGTTCCCGGCATGAGAAATGCCTGCTTCACACTGAGATGAAGGGTGCAAATCCTCGTTCTCCGCAAGGGCGTGATCGATGGCTAGTCGGGCCCTCAATCGGAAACGGGCCCCCTACCTGTTACTGGAAAAATTCCCGCTGCGATTTTCCGCAACAATCACTTGAAAGTATGATAGATTCCGTAGGACTTTTTCCGATCATTGAATACTCGTTGGCGCAATGGACGTGCTTCAACCTTAACCCAAAAACATGCAATGTCGCTAAACCCGGATCAAATCCAGCAACTTGCCCGGCTGGTACGACTCAAGTTTACTGAAAACGAAGCCGATGATTTTTCTGGTCAGCTCAACGACATCATCAGGATGGTCGAACAGATGAATCAGGTCGATACAGACCCTATTCAACCGATGTCCCATCCTCAGGATATGAAACTCCGGATGCGCGCAGACACGGTCACTGAAACCGATCAACACGAGAAGCTTCAGTCCGGGGCACCTGCGTCCGATTCCGGTCTTTATCTAGTCCCTCGGGTGGTTGAATAAAGACATGGAATGCCGCACTGTTTTAGAGCATTCAAAAGCTCTAAGGGGGAAAGAATATTCAAGTCTTGAGTTAACTCAAGCGATGCTGGAACGCGCACAATCCTGTGCAAGTCTCAATGCATACATCACATTGAGTCCCGAAGTGGCACTGAAGCAGGCCAGCACCGCGGACAAATTGATTGGCAAAGGCAAGGCAGGCCCACTGACCGGCATACCGCTGGTGCACAAGGACCTCTTCTGTACAAAAGACGTACGAACAACATGCGGATCACGAATTCTGGATAATTTCATCTCGCCATACAATGCGACTTTGGTTGAAAAGCTTCAGCAGGCTGGAATGGTAATGCTGGGAAAAGCCAACATGGATGAATTTGCGATGGGGTCCTCAACCGAAAACAGCTACTACGGCCCAACCCGCAATCCATGGGATCATGAACGGGTTCCGGGAGGCAGTTCTGGCGGGTCTGCTGCCGCTGTTGCCGCAAGGCTTGCGCCCGTCGCAACAGGCACGGATACCGGTGGATCAATCCGACAGCCGGCGGCATTATGTGGATTAAGCGGAATCAAGCCCAGCTATGGGCGAGTATCCCGCTATGGAATGGTTGCCTTCGCTTCTTCGCTGGATCAGGGTGGAGTCATGGCTCTGACTTCAGAAGACTGTGCATACGTCCTTCAAGCCATTAGCGGATTTGATGAAAAGGATTCGACTTCAGTCAATCAAGCGGTGCCTGATTACATCCATTCGCTTTCGGAACCGATATCGGGAAAGATAATCGGATTGCCCAGGGAGTTTTTTGCCGATGGCGTTGACAAACCAGTAAGTCAAGCCATCAGGGAGTCTATTTCGGTACTTGAGCAGTTGGGTGCCAGGATAGTCGACATTGAATTGCCCAACAGTGCTGCAGCCATCCCCTGTTACTATGTGCTGGCGCCCGCTGAAGCATCTTCCAACCTGGCTCGCTTTGACGGTGTTCGCTATGGACACCGGGCATCCGAATACAGCGACATCGTCGATATGTACGAATCAACTCGATCAGAAGGTTTCGGCCCTGAAGTCAAGCGCAGGCTACTGATTGGAGCTTATGTGCTGTCGATCGGATATTTTGAGGCCTACTATGTCAAGGCACAGAAACTGCGCCGTTTGATTGCCGATGATTTCTCGAAGGCTTTTGAACAGTGTGATGTCATTGTTGGCCCCACCACTCCAACCACTGCTTTTCCAATTGGCCAGAAAACGGATGACCCTGTGCAGATGTACCTAAATGACATATTCACCAACTCGGCCAATCTGGCCGGACTGCCAGCGATGTCCATACCGTCCGGTTTCGACAATCAGGGGCTTCCGATTGGATTGCACTTGATCGGAAAATATCTTGATGAAGCAACCATTCTGAATATTGCCCATCAGTATCAGTTGCATACGGATTGGCATCAACGAATTCCAGAGGGATACGCCTGATGCAGTGGGAGCCGGTGATTGGACTTGAAGTCCATGTCCAGCTGATGACGAACAGCAAGTTGTTCAGCGGTGCATCAATTGCATATGGTGCCCAAGCAAACCACCAGGCTTGTCCGGTCAGCGTAGCATTGCCCGGCGTTCTTCCAGTCATGAATCTTGAGGCCGCCAGATTGGCAGTCTGTTTCGGACTGGCCATCGGGGCCAGTGTCGAAAAGCGCTCCGTTTTCGAGAGAAAGAACTACTTTTATCCTGATCTACCCAAAGGCTACCAGATCAGCCAGTACAAGCACCCGATCGTGAGTGGTGGGAGCCTCACAATCGAAACTGGGGGATCGGACGAGAAGATGATCGGCATTACCCGCGCGCACCTTGAGGAGGATGCCGGAAAATCCCTGCATGAAAATTTCCATGGCATGACGGGCATTGACTTAAACCGGGCCGGCACACCACTTCTGGAAATTGTTTCAGAGCCGGACATGCGCTCAGCCGATGAAGCAGTCGCGTACCTGAAGAAACTCCATACGCTGGTCCGATATTTCCGGATTTCCGATGGGAACATGCAGGAGGGATCATTCCGATGTGATGCCAATGTATCCATACGCCCAAAGGGCGCCGAAGGATTTGGAACACGGACTGAACTAAAAAACATCAATTCTTTCCGTTTTGTGGAAAAAGCGATCAATTTTGAAATTCAGCGACAGATCGAGATTCTGGAGGATGGCGGCGCAATCATCCAGGAGACCCGCCTGTATGACTCCGAACGTAATGAGACGCGCCCCATGCGGAGCAAGGAAGATGCTCAGGACTATCGATACTTCCCGGATCCAGACCTGCCGGAGATGATACTGGATGACGAATTCATCGAACGGGTTCGGGCTTCCTTGCCCGAGTTGCCTCATCACCGAAAATCGAGATACGAACAGGCGTTCTCCCTATCCTCATCCGATGCCGAGAAACTGCTTCGGGACAGGGATACTGCAGATTTTTTCGAGCGGGTCTGTGCACGATCAAAAAGCGATCCGAAAACCATAGCGAACTGGATAAATGGGGAACTGGCAGCACTGCTCAACGAACGAAATATCGAGATTGCCGGCTCCCCAGTCGACAGTGATCGATTTGCGGCTTTACTGGATCGCATAGCCGACAAGACCCTCTCCGGAAAAATGGCCAAGGAAGTACTGGCACATCTGGCAAATGATGAGTCGGACGTTGACACCATTATTGAAAGCAGGGGATTCAAGCAAATTACTGACAGCAGCGAAATCGAGCGACTGGTTGCAGAAGTCCTTGATGCCAATGCCCCACAAGCTCAACAATATCGGGAGGGAAATCAAAAGGTTTTTGGGTATTTGATGGGTCAGGTCATGAAAGCCACAAACGGCAAGGCCGACCCTGGGCAGGTTAACCGGATATTACGCAATCTGCTTGAGTGAACCGGCTTCGCCTGGTTTATAATTTCGTATGCGGGCCCGTAGCTCAGTTGGATAGAGTATCTGGCTTCGAACCAGGTGGTCGGGGGTTCGAATCCCTCCGGGCCCGCCATGCCTCTCGCTCGATGGCAATGGAGTATCGGAACATGGATGCGGTCTTCGACAGATTAACCTCTTAGTTTGTGAAACCGATTCAACCCGGTCGAGATTCTGGCTTTTAATTGACATGGGTTGCGTAGAATTTACCTCATGCCATGAATCATGCTTGAGTGAGGCAAGATTCATCACTTTACTATTTCGTCGAGGCCCTGACCCGATTGGACAGGGTCTCCAACCTCGAACAACCTGCCGGGGGCAAACCCTCTGATTCGTCAGGCCCCTGTCCGTCTTTGGCCTCAGCTCCTCCAGTCGGGAATTTTCGGGTCAGGCAGTGTTTGGGCTGGTTCTTGCCGGTACCCGCGACGATCCATCTCCGGTTTGGATATGCTCTGTTTCCTGATTTCCTCCGGGAGTTGAAACATCCAAATCCATTTTGCCGCCTTTTACAATGGCAGATGGGTTGGTTGCGTCAGTCAGCATGAAATACTGGCGGGTTGGCCTCCGTTGGTCTCCTGCGAGTCGCTTTTGCAAAAACTCTTCTCTCTCCTGTATAATCCCCGAAGACTGAACAGTATGGACTAAGAGAAAAAAAATAATACCCCGAATCAATATGACATGTTGTCTTCTGAGCAGATTTTCCAAAATTGTAGCCCCGAGTAAAAGCACTGCTTATCGAACCACACACGGTTACAGGCATCCACGACATTGCTGAGAGCCGAAAAAGTCGACTTGTGCCTTGTGTCCAATGCTGGTCGGACTATCCATGCATGCGGTCTCGACACAGAGCCAGGTGATGAACATTGAACAGAAAACACGGCTGGAGTCCTTCCTCAGACAAACGGAAGGTGCGCCGCCGCCCGTGTTTGTCGGAAGGACAGAAGTACTTGAGGATCTGGCTCTGTCGGCTGGTCAGGTTTGGCAAAGCACTGGAACCGGGGGACACGGCGCCGCCAAGTCCACCCGTATCCTCCATGGCGCACCGGGTGCAGGCAAGAGTTCGATTTTGTCAGAAATTCTAAACATTTCTCTTGCCCGAGCCGATGACCATTCTGCCGCTCGCGTAGTGCTGGTGAGCAGTAGCCTGTTGGAGGAGGACCTATCCATCGTACTCGAACTGCTGCTTGATGCCGGACGGGCAAAGCAGCGCGAATGGATCGAAACTGCCCGCAACATATGGAAAGGAGGCAAACAGGATATACGGTCGGTCAGGGTTGCCGGTACCGGTCTGGATCTGGGCCAGTACAAAATCGAGGGCATCGGTGCCCTCGCCCGCAAGATACCAGGCGAGAAATGGGAACGACCAGTCCTGCTCGCTATTGACGAAGCTCAGAATTTACCCCCGGACAGGAACTCCCCGCACGGTCTTGTCCTCAGGGCGCTCCATGATGGCGATACCGGTTTGCCGATCACGCTGGTGCTGGCCGGGCTGGGAGATACCAAGTCTCGAATCGCAGACATGGGCCTTACACGCATCTCGCCCACACAACAGCACAGCATCGGGGGTTTTCCGGTTGAGGAAACCACAGAATTCATGGTCGGATCCTGCGCCTATTTCGGGATCGATTTGTCGGATGCCACTAAACAGGAGATCGACAGGCTGGCCCGGAATTGCGATGGGTGGCCGCGACATCTGCACCATTCTCTGCAAGCGCTGGGTATTGAGGCTCTAAAGGTTGGCGGCAATCTCGGGGAGGCGAACTGGGACAATATTCACATGGAAGCCGCAAACCGAAGAGATGGCTATTACATGGATCAGTATTCCGGGAAAATGCGGGACGCCAAGAATATGACCATTGGAGTGATGGCTGAACTAGACCACAATCCTGGCCGTGCCGAAATCAAGAAGTTGATGAAGTCATTGCATTCATTGGATGCCGAGACATATTGCTTTCCACCTTTCATGAATGCCGATTCGTTCTTCGACCACCTGCTGCACCAAGGGGCGTTGCAGGACATGGGAGATGACTGCTTCGCCTGTCCGATCCCTTCTTTTCGAACCTACCTCCTCAAACAAGCATGATAGCTCAGATATGACCTATCGAGTATTACCTTCGAAAGCGAAAAGTAGGAGATGGATGCAAAGGCCCATACGGTACAAATCGAGTCAAGTTTTTTTCATGGCGGCGACTGCATTCCAAGCATGTAATTTCCTCCGAGGGGAAATTGCCCGGGCGGTCTCCGTATCCAGAAAATATCTAAAAAACGACCCTTAGCCGCTAGAGGACTTGCCAATCAAATTTTACAATCTCAGCAAACTCCCACAGCCAGCGTCACTCACTTAAAACAGCCCCAATTCAATGCAGTAGTCCGCTCTGGCATTCGCGGTCTTGTCCGATGAAATTCAAGGATGGTTATAGAGGTACAATCGGATAGAAAAACGATAGCTGCCGGATGAATCCCATCTCACAAACTACTTTCAGCCACAACTCAAAATATTTCCAGTTTTCCCCGGCCTGCAGGCTGTAGTAAAATCCCTGGCATAAATGGCACGGGGCAAATTAAAGGCAAGCAAATGGGCGCGCCATTCAGATCTGGATTATGTCGAGGAACTGGTGCTGTACTCGACATCACAGGCCGGTCAACCGGGGCCCGAATTGGCCAACACCAGACCAATCCTGGCTGATGCCATGGACCTTGAATCCCTGAACACTCTGGACGTCATCATTAGTTGTCAGGGTGGAAACTACACTCAGGAAATACATGCTCCGCTTCGCGATATGGGCTGGCAGGGATACTGGCTTGACGCCGCATCCACACTGCGCATGGACAACAGCTCGACCATCGTACTGGATCCCCTCAATCAATCCAGGATCAAGCAGAATCTGGTGAAGGGACAACGGGATTTCATTGGCGGAAACTGCACTGTAAGCCTGATGCTCATGGCCCTTCATGGCCTGTTCAAGGCAAACCTGGTCGAATGGATAACCGCAATGACCTATCAGGCAATCTCAGGCGGAGGCGCACAGCAGATGCGGGAATTGCTTATCCAGATGGGGGAAATTCACGAACAAGCCTCCCCCCTGCTTCGCTCACGGGAAAGTTCCATTCTCGACATTGACAGCCGAATTGACGAATATCTCAATTCAGGTGCCTTAACCACGAGTACCATCGGTCATCCACTGGCGAATAACCTTCTGCCCTGGATTGACATCGATCTCAACAATGGAACCGGACGCGAAGAATGGAAGGGCTATGCGGAAACCAACAAAATCCTGGGCAGGGAAGACAACCCAGTCCCCATTGAAAGCACCTGTGTCCGAGTAGGCACATTCCGATGCCACAGCCAGGCATTTACCATCGCATTATCGCAAGATGTGGGCATTGATGAACTTGCCGAAATCATGGGACAGGCAAACCGGTGGGTCAAGGTCATTCCAAACAATAGGCAGGATACGCTCCAATCCCTAACTCCGGCCGCAGTCAGTGGTTCCATGGACATTGCAGTTGGCCGAATTCGAAAAACAGATTTCAACAGCAAGATGATGACTGTATTTACGGTCGGAGATCAGCTGTTATGGGGCGCCGCTGAACCGCTCCGGCGCATGCTTCGCATTCTGTCTGAACGCCATGAATTCGAAGACGACTAGTTTCCTGCCCCGTCTCTTTGGAATCACTCATTTGAGCAGTCGAAATCCGAAACCCGGGCGACAATAACAGGTCAGACCTGTTTGGCACAGACTTGATAACCTGTGCTTAACCCAGCCACAGCGTAAAACGACGCATTTTTGAGTCGATCTCAATTCTAATCTTTGGTAGAATTTGCGGCTTGATTCGCCACCGAGACAAACCCGGCTCACGAGCGAATCTTGAGCCATGATTCCGAAGATGCTCTTGTCACAAACCACACTCTCAATCCCTGACCCTATGCTCACATGAAAATTCTTATTGCTGACAGTTTTCCGTCAAGTCACTTCGAGTCATTTGTCGAAGCAGGTCATGAGGTCACCCTGCAACCTGAACTGGATTCCGATTCCCTGCCAGAGGCAATCGAGGCCAATGAAGTTCTTGTGGTGCGCAGCACCCGTGTCAATGAAAACACCCTGAAAAGGGGCAAGGCACTCAAACTGGTAATCCGAGCCGGCGCCGGCACCAACACGATCGACAAGGAGTGTGCAGCATCCATGGATATCAGTGTCTGCAACGTTCCGGGAGCCAATTCCAGAGCCGTTGCCGAATTGGTCATGGGGCTAATCCTCTCCATTGACCGGCGGATTCCGGATAATGTCACGGATGCCAGACAAGGGGTCTGGGACAAGAAAAAATACTCGATCGCTCGCGGACTGGCCGGCCAAAACCTCGGCATTCTGGGAATGGGTGCTATTGGATTTGCCGTCGCTGAACGAGCCCGGGGATTCTCGATGAATGTCCATGCGGTCAGCAAGCCCGGGCGTTCACCCGATGCCTCGAACCGGATCAGCTCCTCCGGCATTATCCAGCTCGACACTCAGCATGAACTGCTTGAAACCTGTGACATTGTTACGCTTCACATGCCGGCAACGGCAGGCACTCGTCGCATGGTGAATCAGGAGTTCTTGTCAAAAATGAAACGGGGAGCAATGCTGATTAACACTTCAAGAGGCGAACTGGTTGACGAGAGCGCGCTGATTGATGCCATGAATCATCGTGGCATCCGGGCGGGTCTTGATGTCTACGAAAATGAACCGGCAGCCGGCGATAAAACCTTCAAGTCTGAAATCTTCTCCCACCCTTCAGTTTACGGTACTCACCACATTGGCGCATCAACCGAACAGGCCCAGACAGCAGTTGCAGATGGTGTTCTGGCTATTGTGGAGGCCTACATGAAGGGCAAACTGATCAACCGGGTTAACTGATGGCGAGCAATCCTGAACCCGCAAAAACCTGAAAACACCTGAATGAATAAGCGAGCCCATAACTTTAGTGCAGGCCCCTGCACCCTCCCCCTGGAATGCCTCGAAGAGGCCCAGCAGGAGTTTGTCGACTATCAAAACTCGGGCATGTCCCTGATCGAGATGAGCCATCGAGGCAGGCATTTCATGGAAATTGCCGAACAGGCCGAGAGTCTCTGCAGGGAAGTGTTCGGAGTGCCTGACGGTTTCAGTGTGCTGTTCCTGCAGGGTGGAGCCATACTCCAATTCTCGATGGTTCCGATGAACCTGCTCACCCCGGGCAGCAGGGCCGCTTATGTCAACTCGGGATCCTGGGCCAAGGGTGCAATCACCGATGCGAAGGAATACGGCGATGTATACGAAGCCTGGAGCGGTGAATCTTGCGGCTTCACCAGAATGCCGAATACCGAGGAGCTCGATCTACGGCACAATACCCGGTATCTGCACATCACTACCAACGAAACGATTGGCGGAATTCGATTTCCGTCATGGCCGGATGTTGACGTACCTCTAATCGGAGACATGTCTTCTGAATACATGTCCAGACCCGTGGATTGGGAGAAATTCGACCTGATCTATGGCGGAGCTCAAAAAAACCTCGGGCCTGCCGGCCTGTGTGTCGTGTTTGTGCGCAAGTCCATTCTCGAAAATGCCAATAGGAACCTCGGCAGATACCTGAGATATGACATTCATGAATCAAAATCCTCAATGTTCAATACGCCACCGGTCTTTGCGATATACATGTTTGGGAAAGTCCTCAAGTGGATGGAAAAAGAAGGTGGCCTGAGTGCCATGCAAAAAAATGCCGCCGAAAAATCCTCACTGCTCTACGGGACGATTGATCAAAGTGCCGGCTACTACCGTTGTCCGGTCGATCTGGCGTGTCGCTCTCACATGAATGTGGTGTTCCGATTGCCCAATGATGAACTCGAGCAGCAGTTCTTGAAAGAAGCAGCCGAACTGGATTTGATGAATCTCAAGGGTCACCGTAGCGTGGGCGGTTGTCGTGCAAGCATCTACAACGCCATGCCAGTCTCAAGCGTTGAACACCTGAAGGCCTTCATGCACGATTTTTCCGCTCGTAACGGATAACCCCATGCCCCGGATTTCCGCATTCGATTCCTGGCTGGTCAGGCAACAGCATGCGTCCACGACCGTCGCCCCTTCCTATGACGCCGTCTCGGCCAGGGAACGTCAGAAGTTCGCTCGCGAGAATCCCGGGAATTTTCTGAACGCAATGCGTCTCCTGGAGGATTTTCGGGATGATGAGCGCCCCGAACGCGGCGAACTGCTACGCCTGAACAGGCAGGTGCTTGACCGATTGCTGGAAAGTGATTCATTCGAGTATCAATCCGAACCATCCCTGTTTCTGTATCAACTGGATACAGGCTCACATGTACAGACCGGGCTAGTTTGCGAGGTACCGGTTGATGAATACGATAGCGGCAACATACGCAAACACGAAGAGACGCTGATCGACAAGGAATCCCTGTTAGTGAACTACCTCAAAGTGGTTGGTGTTTCGTCAAGTCCTATCTGTCTCACCTATTCTCGATGTCCGTCCATTGACAGACTGATCGCCCAAATCTGTGACAAGCCGGCCACCCTCGACTTCCAGAGCTTTGACGATGTAGAGCAGCGAATCTGGCAAATCCAGGATCCGAATATCCAGTCCTGCTTTATTGATCTTTTCTCGAATGTGGAAGTGACTTATCTGACGGATGGGCATCACCGCGCAGCATCGGGAAGCCGCTTTAGCAAAGCCATGAGGGCTGAATCGGGCAGGCAGGCCCCCTCGTCAACACAAAAATTACTGGTAGCCCTGTTTCCCGACAATCAACTCAGGCTGCTGCCCTTTCACCGCGGTGTCCGTGACCTGAACGGCAAGACCCCACGGCAGATTCTGGGAGAACTGGAAAATGATTTCTCGATTGCCCGTGTTGAACAGGATGATTTCGTCTCCTCTCATCACGGTGAGTTCGGCCTCTATCTTGAGAATGCCTGGCACAAGCTCGAGTTCAGGCATGACATCAGCAAATTTGCCAACCCGGTCAATCAGTTGGATGCGGCCATACTGCAGAACTATATTCTTGAACCGGTATTCGGAATTGAGGAAAGTCGCAATGACTCAAGACTTGATTATATTCCCGATGTGGGTGGGGCTGCCGCAATACTCGATAAGGTTACTGAAGGCTGGCCAGTGATTCTGGTAATGCATGCAGCCTCCATTGAGCAACTGATGGCGGTGGCAGATGCGAATGAGTTGATGCCCCCGAAATCCACCTATTTTGACCCCAAGACGAGATCCGGGATTTTTGTTTGCAAAAGAGGTTAATCCCCTTTGAGACTTTTCCGTGCGGCCTGACATTCTTCCCCTCGAACGATCCAACCAGTTTTGCAGGGAAAACAATCTGAGCGTTCCGATTCTCCTGTCGCCTATGGCAGGGGCCTGTCCTCCGGCATTATCGATTGCCGTCGGGAAGGCAGGTGGCATGGGGGCTTGTGGAGTTTTACTCATGGAACCGGAAGCAATCGGGGAGTGGATGCGGGAATTTCGATCTGCATGCCGTGGTCCGGTCATGTTGAACAACTGGATTCCTGATCCGGTACCGGTGCCCGACCCATTGCGTGAGGCTGCTGTGCGAAATTTTCTTGAACGATTCGGACCCAAAATCCCGGATGGCATTGAACAGAAACAGCCACCCGATTTTGCGGAGCAGTGTGAAGCCATGCTGAACGCTCGGCCTGACGTCATTTCCTCGATTATGGGCTTGTTCAAACCCGGCTTCGTGAAACGGATAAAGGAGGCAGGCGTCAAATGGTACGCAACAGTCACCACAGTCGGCGAAGCGGTCGAAGCCGCAGCAGCAGGCGCAGATGTGGTGATCGCCCAGGGAATGGAGGCTGGAGGACACCGCGGTGCTTTTGATGCCGAAAATGCATCCGAGCGGATGGTCGGCCTAACATCCCTGGTCCCTGGAGTCGTTGATGCAGTTGATGTACCGGTAGTCGCTGCGGGCGGGATCGCAGATGGTCGCGGTGTGGCCGCTTCATTAGCCCTGGGAGCCTCTGGGGTTCAGATTGGAACGGGGTTCCTTCGTTGTCCGGAAGCTGGCATACCCACCGCCTGGGCTGATGCCATTGGACTGGCCCGACCCGAAGATACGATTGGCACCCGTGCTTTTTCCGGGCGTTACGGTCGATCATTGCGAACCACTTATGCGGAACACGCAAATCGACCCAATTCTCCAAATCCTTCTCCCTACCCGATTCAACGGGCTCTGACACAGTCCATGCGGGATGACGCCAATCGAACGGGGGACATTGGTCGCATACAGGCTTGGGCAGGTCAGTCGGCCGGCCTGGCACAAGCAGGCAGTCCTGCCGAGTTGATTGGAGACATTTGGCCAGAAGCACAACGGATTCTTGGGTGCTAGGCAGTTCGTCTCGAACATCAACCCGGAATCGGGGTGTCGGCATTACCTGGTTTCCTTCTGCCCTGTGCATGATCTGGCCATTCCGGCCTTCTTCCGAGGCTTACCCGATCATGACCCATGAGGTCTTTTTCTGAATGAATGTCAACAAATCGGGCATTAGCCATCATCGCCTGAATTGGCATGACCTGGTCATAAGCGTGTTCCAGTATCAGCCACCCCCTGGGGTGTAGGTAGCCGGAGGCTGCCGATACAATCTGCCTGACGGCGTCCAGGCCATCCTTGCCCGCGATTAGGGCTGATTCAGGTTCATGCTGCAATTCCGGTGTTTTGAGATGCGGATCACCGGAGGCGACATACGGGGGATTTGAACAAATCAGGTCGAATCTTCCGCTTTCCAGTCCAGAGAACCAATCCGCCTTTTTCAGATTGACGCTGGTACATTCGTGTTTTTCCAGATTGATGCCTGCGACCGCCAGTGCATCCTGCGAAATATCGGTTGCAGTGACCGTGGCGTCCGGCAATTCCGAGGACAAGGCGATCGCAATCGCCCCACTCCCCGTACCCAGTTCGAGAATGGCAGGAGATTGAAACCTTCGAGCGCAGCGCAGGACCGCCTCGACAAGGATTTCGGTTTCTGGCCGAGGCACCAGCACCCGTGAGTCAATATACAGGTCTTTTGACCAGAACTGCCGAGAATTCGTGAGGTATGCAACTGGAATGCCGCGTTTTCTGGAATCAATCAATTCCCGAAAACGCATCTCATCCTGATCCTTGATTAATGTTTGTCCGTTGGATATTAGCCAAGCATCGTCAACCCGCAATGCGTGTTTGAGCAATACCCACACGTCAATATCCGGGCTGGATGAATTCGCCAGGCTCTTTGATGACCAGTGAAGCAGCTCTTTAACTTTCACCCGCTGCATCGA
Source organism: Arenicellales bacterium (assembly GCA_028285825.1). Lineage (GTDB taxonomy): Bacteria > Pseudomonadota > Gammaproteobacteria > Arenicellales > Poriferihabitantaceae > Poriferihabitans > Poriferihabitans thioversatilis. The sequence continues at coordinate 32,516 of JAPYNK010000185.1, forward strand.
ATTCGTTAGTCTGACTCATTAATCATGGACAGCATTTCAGCCCGATATTCAACGCTCAGGGGATCGACAATCATGTCGAGCTGTCCGGACAGGACATCATCAAGCTTATAGAGTGTCAGGTTAATCCTGTGATCTGTGACTCGCCCCTGCGGATAATTGTAGGTGCGGATTCTTTCCGAGCGATCACCGCTGCCGACAAGGGATTTGCGGGTGCTTGCCTGTTCTTCATTCTGCCTGTCGATTTGATCCTGCAGCAAACGGGTGCGAAGCACTCCCATGGCTCTCGCCAGATTTTTATGCTGCGAGCGTTCATCCTGGCACTCGACAACAATGCCTGTAGGCAAATGGGTGATTCGAATAGCCGAATCGGTCTTGTTGACATGCTGGCCGCCCGCGCCAGAAGCTCGAAACTTGTCGATTCTCAACTCTTCATTACTGATCCTGATTTCATCTATCTCTTCCGCCTCCGGCATCACTGCAACAGTACATGCCGAGGTATGAATTCGTCCCTGGGATTCGGTTTCGGGGACACGCTGAACCCGGTGTGCTCCAGACTCGAACTTGAGTTTTGAATAAGCACCCTGCCCCTCGATTCTGCTGATGATCTGCTTGTACCCGCCATGCTCTCCTTCACTTTTGCTGATGATTTCCAAGGTCCATTTTTGGCTCTCGGCATAGGCATGGTACATGCGAAACAGGTCGCCCGAGAACAATGCAGCTTCATCACCACCGGTGCCGGCACGGATTTCAAGAAAAAGATTGCGTTCGTCGTTAGGGTCTTGGGGTAGCAGCAAAACCTGGATGGTTTCAAGGCTCTGTTCAAGTCTGGAATCAATTTCAGAACATTCTTCGCGCACTATTTTCAGGATGTCGGGATCGCTGTCGGCGAGGAGTTCTTCCAGGGATTCCCGCTCGCCTTCAAGTTCCTGATAGTTTTCGAAGGCTGTAACAATCGAGGCAATTCGAGCCAATTCCAGAGTGTGCCTGCGATACTGATCACCGCCAAATTCCGTATCCGGATCAGCAAGAAGTGCGTTCAATTCCTCATACCGATCCGTAATCTGGGCGAGTTTTTGACGTGTTGACGCCTTCATGACTGGCAATTCGGCTATTGGGGGTTTTAAAGCTTGAACAGCCGCTTGGCATAGCCAGCGGTTATGTGATCGCCATCTTCTTCGAGATGGCGCAATGTCTGGCTTGGCTTGTGTGCAAACTTATTGGTTAGATCCCGAGCCATATGCTCCAGTATTTCATCGGGATCAGATCCTGCCTTCAACTTCTTCCTTGCCTTTTCGAGCTCTTCGGCCATCATCTTGTCCAGATCCTCTCGCAGGGAACGAATCACTGGAACGGACTGCAATGAACGTTTCCAGCGCATGAACTTGACCACCTGCAAATCAATGATGTTTTCTGCCTGTTCCGCGGCCTGTTGGCGTATCCCCCTATTTTCCCTGACCAAGTGTTCCAGATCATCAATCGTGTACAGGTAGGCATCCGGTAATTGACTAACCTCGGGCTCAATATCTCTCGGTACTGCCAGATCCAGGAGAAACATTGGACGGCGACGTCGTTCCCTGAGGGCATTTTCAATTGCACCCTTGCCAAGTATCGGCAATGTGCTTGCCGTCGATGAAACCACAATATCGGCCCCTGACAGGCGATTGGGCACCTCGGAAAGGCTGATCGCCTCACTGCCGATCTCCTCGGCAATGACTTCTGCCCGTCCCACTGAACGATTCGCGATAATGATATGCTTGACGCGATTTTTCTTGAGGTAGCGAGCCACCAGCTCTATGGTATCTCCGGCACCGATCAGCAGAACATTCTGTTCACTGAGATCAGAATAGAGTTGTTTGGCCAGGTTAACGCCCATATTTGCAACCGACACCGCATTCTCTCCAATGGCCGTGTCTGTCCTGACTTGCTTGGCAACATGAAAGGCGTGCTGAAACAGTCGATTCAGAACTTTACCTGTCGTACCATGGCGGATTGCCGCATGAAATGCACTTTTCATCTGGCCCAGGATCTGAGGCTCGCCCATAACCATGGAATCAAGACCCGAGGCAACCCTAAAAGTGTGTCGCACTGCCTGATCATCCGGAAAGTTGTACAGGACATTACCCAGTTCCCCTGACTTGAGACCACTGTGGCTTTTCAGCCACTCCATGACGGGTATGGGCTCATTCGACTCCTGTCCGCAGTAGATTTCGGTTCGATTGCAGGTTGAGAGAATTGCGGCCTCACTTACACTGTCTGTCTGCTTCAAGTCCTTGAGAGCATCCTCAATCGAATCCGGGGCGAAGGCAGCCCTTTCCCGAATTTCTATCGGTGCTGTCTGGTGGTTCAGCCCAATGGCCAGGAGATGCATTGTTGCTCGAGTCGGATAATAATGAATGAAAGGCTCGAATCAGATTGATCAGGCCCCATTAAACCAAAGCGGTCAAACCGTAATAACATGGTGTTGTCAACATGTATTACACGCCACATTGCTATTATAATGGCAGTCATGTACATGGTTGCAATAGTCAAGCAGTCCCGAGCAGAACACGGCATGCCCTTTGCCTGCCCCCTTCGTAATCACTTCCTTGACAGTTCTGCCGTCGGGGTGAGGATTGCCCCCCTTTCGCTGAATGCAAAAACCGCCTGTTTTTGAACGTGAATCTTCCATCCCCGGTTCCGGCATTTTCACAAATGGCAAGTGAAGGATCATTACCATGTTTTAGCTTGAATTTAGCAAAACCAGAAATGCAATTCCCGTTATAATCATTTCGACAACTTTGAATGTCATCTTGCCTACCCGACGGTTACTCCGCTACCACTCAATGACTTTTCCGTCTTCTTTTCATGGGATCTGTTTTCGGCTTGTGATCCTTTTTCTCCCGCTTGGCTTGCTCGCTGGCTGCCAGACATCCTATACTGACCCAGCCGAAAGATCAGAATCACATCCGTCTGAAAGTGTTGGACAAGTTGATTTTGAGAACTACGAGTACTCATCTCAAGACAAGCTGCTGACGGACATTCTTGCCGGCGAAATTGCAAATGAGCAGGGGCAGCAAGCCCGGGCTCTGGAGTTCCTTTCCAGGGCAGCCATGAATTCAAGAGACAGACAGCTCATTATGCAGGCCTTTCAGCTCGCAATTGAAACCAAGGATTATGAGCGGGCCATCGAATTGGCGACACTTTACCTGGAGATTGATCCCGACAACCCAAGGGGCAGCATTATGCTTGCCAACCCGTATTTCAAGCTCGGCAAGACCGACGAGGCCATCGAGATTATTCGAAAGGGCATTCTGGCATTATCCAGGGAAGACTTTGCTACGCTGAGAGCAACCGCCGTGTTTTTGTCCAGCCAGCCCGGCGGTGCCATGCTCGAGGACTATCTGGCACATATGCGACAATATGATGATGACGCAAGGATCATTCTGGTATCCGCTCAACTCGCGTTTCAGCTCGACAACCGGGAGAGATTTTCAGAGTTGATTGACGAAACGCTCAGTCTGGACCCTGACTGGGAATCGCCGGCCGTATTGAAACTGTCCGCCATGATTGAACAGGACTCCGATTCCGTATTGACCTATGCCAGAGAGCACCTGGCCCGGTTTCCCGAGCAGAAGCTGTTCCGCATTACCTATGCAGATGTCTTGATCAACATGGATTTCGAGGATCTGGCTCTGGCTCAAGCAAGGCTGATACTGGAAGATGACCCGGAATATCTGGATGCACTGATCATGGCTGGATCACTGCTGTTTGAACAGGATAGTGATGAATCCAGACCCCTGCTTCAGAAGTACATCGAACTTGGCGGGATTGACCCGCAGGCGGTTTTCTATCTTTCGGAAATGGCCAAACGGGAAAAAGACTACAGGGAAGCGCTCAATCAACTCTACAGCATTGGCACCAACAGCCGGTTTTATCTGGAGGCCAGAATACGGATTGGCAGAATTTACGAGGAACGAGACGGAACCGAGGCGGGCATCAAGTATCTGGATGGAATTGCAATTCAGGGTCAATCCGAGTTGCTGCGCATTGTGCTCGAGAAGGACCGAATGTATCAGGATGTTGGCAATTATGAAGAATCGCGAGCATTACTGGATGACATATTGTACCGAGAGCCCGAGAATGCGAGATTGCTGTATCGGCGGGGGTTGCTGTTTTCAAATATGGATTTGCTGGATCTGCATGAAATCGACATGCGCAAGGTTATTGAACTGGAGCCCGACAATGCTTATGCCTACAATGCGCTGGGCTATGTTCTTGCCGACAAAACCGATCGTCTGGAGGAGGCTTATGACCTGATCAGTCATGCAATGGAATTAAGGCCCGATGACCCCTATATCATCGATAGCCTTGGCTGGGTATATTACCGTTTAGGGAACAATGAGCTTGCCATTCAATATCTGACCGAGGCGTCCGAGTTGCTCTGGGATGCCGAAATTGTTGCACATCTTGGTGAAGTCCTGTGGATCAACGATCAAAGACAGGAGGCCAGTGAGTTGTGGGACCGGGCACTTGAGGATTTTCCCGACCACCCCGTCCTCAACGAGACGGTCGAGCGGTTGCGAGAAGTCAATAGCGGCATACTTTCCCTTTCGACTCGACAATATGCCCAGAACATCAAGTTCTGGCAACGCATGATCGCCTGATCTACGCCCCGGAAATCAGAATGCAACCATCCCGCTGGGCAACATTTCTTCTGTTGCTGGCTCTGTCTGGCTGTACCACTGCCCCTCCTTTTCTGGAAGACCGAGAAGGACTGTCGATAAAGGAACGGTGGCTGTTGCAGCAATCCACCAACCGGACAATTTCCGAGTGGCGGCTCAAGGGCAAGCTTTCCGTCAAGGCAGGCACCAAGGGTGAGTCATCGACCCTTCAATGGACTTTTTCGGATACAGTACAACACATCCAGCTTTACGGGCCGCTTGGAAGTGGTAGAGTAATCGTCAATGTTGAACCGGGCCGGGCAATACTGAAAGATTCGAAGGGTCGGGTCATTGAAGGGATGAACGCAGAAGAAGTGCTGCATGAACGTCTAGGATGGCACGTACCCTTCGAAGAACTCTCGTGGTGGTCGAGAGGGCTTCCCGACGTCAATTCAACAGGGATTGAGATTGATGGGGACGGGTTGCTCAAACGTCTCAGTCATGGAATCTGGGAAGTTGAATATCTTGAGTACTCGAGAGTGGATTCGTTTCTTCTCCCCAAACGTCTGGAGATAATCTCGGAGCCCGGCAAGATCAAGACCTATGACAAAAGAGGCAATTACATAGGCGATCAGTTACGACTCATAGTCATTATCAGTCGCTGGAACGATATCGTTGAAGGATGAAAAACGCACCAAGCGCAAAGACAGGGCTACGAATCTTCTCTCCCGCCAAGATCAATCTGTTTCTGCATGTAACGGGAAGGCGCTCGGACGGATACCACAATCTGCAGACAGTATTCCAGTTTTTGACGCTTCACGACATCGTCGAAATCGAATTGACCGAGAGTGGAGCCATCGAGCGAATTGACCGGCATGACTTTGAATTGCCGGATATTGATCTGACTGTTCGGGCAGCCGGGTTGATTCGTGAATATACAAAGCTCGACAACCTCCCGGGGGTACGGATTACGCTTACGAAAGCCATACCCAGCGGTGCTGGCATGGGAGGCGGGAGTTCGAATGCTGCTGCTGTTCTGGTCGGTCTTAACCGCCTCTGGGGACTTGATCTTGATGAGAGCTCCCTGCTCTATCTTGGCTCTCGGCTTGGTGCAGATGTGCCAATTTTCATCAAGGGGAGTGCGAGTTGGGCGGAGGGTGTTGGAGATATGCTTACTGACTGCAATCCGCCAGAGAGATGGCATGTACTCTGGATTCCGGATTGCCATGTATCAACAAAAGATGTTTTTGAACACCCTGACCTGAATCGCAATGACCGAATGATCACGGTTCAGGATTATTTTCAAGGCCGTTACGGCAATTCATTGGAACCGGTGGTCAGGACGCTGTTCAAGCCAGTTGATGATGCACTTTCGGCTCTGAATCATTATGGAAAACCCCAGCTTAATGGCAGTGGCTGTTCAGTGTTTTTGCCCTGCGACAGCTTTAAGGAAGCCAAGTCGGTTGCCTCTTCCGTGAAAGTGCCGACCGTTTCGTCTCCCTCTTGCCTGAATTCGGCAATGTATTGACCCTCGAATCGGTCAACTGCTTCAGATTTCAGGACCAGCCTGTTTGGCGGTGATTTTTCGACAAGTTGAAACCGGACTGTCATTCTCGATTTTTCCAGTGTTTCAGTCCAGCTCTGCCGGTCCTGTGACATCTCGACACGAACAACATCCGAGCGCCAATTCGATTGACTCTCAAAATCCGTATACACTTCCCAAACGGCATTGATTGGTGCATCAAACCTTGTCTCGACTGTGGTTCGAGTGGTTGCAGGCATCAATAACACAGCGACTACTGAGAGCCCGATTAGAAGAACGACAATAAGTAGAGCCAGATTCATTGGTCAAACTCCATGGAGAGAATTTCAGTGCGATGCCTTGTCATGAAAAAACGAGAATTATAACCAATAGTGCTCGAACAACAGGCAGGGGTTCCCTGTGAAAACAAGCCTTGCCTTTCGACTGCGAAATCATGATAATGATT
>JAPYNK010000186.1 GCA_028285825.1 Arenicellales bacterium
TCGAGCCAGAGTTTTCCGGAAGGTCGTTTCACTTGTGCCTCATTTTCTCAATGGGTAGCTGTTCCATATATTATAAGACCAATGGTCTCTTATTTGATGACCAGGGGTCAGTTCGAGTTTTTCATATTTATTGTATGTTCTCCAAAATTCCTTATCCTTGTTTCAACGTAACTTCTCGCACCTTGTCGATGTCAGGCGACATCAGGACGACTTTTTCAGGGGTCATCTGGATGCCAGTCGGTACAGGGTGGCGTCCTGTCCGACCGGCCATGGCTCGTGGCCTCCTCGGCCCGGAGCTCGACCCCGGTGGTCCGGAAGCACATGTACAGCAGGCTCGCATACCAGGATTCATGACGGCCCAAATCGCCACGGTCATGCCATGGGTAAGGAATGCCGTCGAGCAGGGCATTGATCTTCTTCCCGAACGCGGCAAAGTCGTTTCTGCCGAGAGCGTCAAGAAAGTCTTCTCCGGATGTCGAGACTTTCTGACCATGACCTGTCAGGTACCCGGCCAGCCCCATGTTGAAGCTGCTCTGCACCTCGAAGTTCGGGTAGTCCAGATGGTACAGGATGCGGGTGCCACGCCGTTCCCTTTCCGTGATGGTCAGGTACCCGGACTGGAACCAGTGTTCCCGGAATTCGCGCTCGTTGAACAGGTGCGGAATGTCGCGGGGTTGTAGAGCCTCTCCTTGCCGAGCCAGTGGTAGCCGTTGTACCGCCTGCGGATTTCGTCCCGGTCCAGCCCCTCGGGTTCCGGGGCGAACACGGTGTCGAGATCGCGGTCCGTGTATCCGCAGATCGCTGCCAGCGCAGGATAGAGGCTGACGTTGTCAAGGTTGTCGATGCCCGAAGAGAAACTCGTCTTCGAGAACATCATGATGCCGGTGATGAAGGCGAAGCGGACGTGTTTTTCGGGTGTGCACAGCCGGGGCAGGGCTTTCGAGGAACTGAATGGGAACTTCAGGGAAGTGATTGGCCTGATCCTTCAGGACGGATACCCTGCCTAGGGCGAGGTGTGCTTGCCGCCGTGAACGGATGGTTCACTGGACCATTGCAGACGGAGGGTTTCCAGGGGTCCCAGAATGCTTTCCGGCAGTTCCAGCAGCTCAATGAGGACGGCAGTATCCAGCGCCTTGCGCACTTCATCACGATATGCTTCATTGGCGGGTAGAAAGGACCTGCTCTCGAACTCCCGGAATATCTTCCCGGCCAGTGTCAGTCTGTGTGCGGGAAAGTTGCGCGGATCAGGAATCATGAGTCCGGGTAGTCTGCTTATTGTCAGTCTCGCCCGGCCCTGCTGTTGCCGTGACCCCTCCCACCAGAAAGTCATCAGTCCAAGCGAACAGTTGGCCCAGAGCACGATGAATTCGTCCCACCTGTACTCATGCAGCCGAAAATTTGGCCATGCAGTTCCACCGAGCGCAGGGCTTGGTGTCAGGCATGCCGAGAGACTCTGGGAGTTGAGTTGAAAGTCCAGGGTAAAGTGGAGCCTTGATGCAGTTTGCCAGGCGGCCAGGGCGCGATCCCCGCAGCCGGGCCGCACCACCCCCATGCTGTCCGGTTCTACAACCAGATGTCGTTCGCGATCCGCATCATGCCCCCACAGGACGGGGTAGCTGGGAACGCCTTCCATGGTCTGTATCCGGAAGGGTCCCCGAAAGGGTGGTTCACCATCCTTTCGATTGCCAATGTCCCTGTGCAGCAGGCCGCGCTTGCCCAGTTTCCCGAGAGGGACGATCGGGATGGCATGACGATCAGGATGCTGAGGTATCCGCAGTTCACCCTGGCGCAGTGCGATCATCACGTCGGCCAGTGCCGACTCGCGCAGGCCGGCACAGCCTCCTTCATCAAGTGGCGCCCGGATATAGCTTCCGGATGTCTGCTCGCCGGTCAGGATATGTCCCACACCTGACGATGCAGGCAGGCGCCCGACAATTCTGGCCATTTCGGCAGCTTCCAGTATGCCGAGAGGACGCCGGTACAGATTGACGAACAGAACGTCCTGATCCGGATCCGAACTGGTGGCGCCCGTGTTCTTCGTGGCAACAATCAGTGTCTCGGCTAGGCCGGTATCGGCAGAAAAGGCGCGTTCGTGGTTACCGGTATCGGCTATGGCAACCACGGCAATGTTCCCGTATTCACCGGCAAGCAGCTTCCGTGCCGGTTGCCATGAGGATCCCTGTATCGCAGTTAGGGGAAGAACCAGGGCGATCACGCCGCCCCGCTTCACCTTGGCGTGGGCGAGGTCGACAAAATTGGAAGCCAGGCCGGCATTGCCATGGCCTGCGGGATGCCTTGTGCTCCTGCGGATGGCCGCCAGGCGATCGGACATCAGGCGTTGTTCGTCTTCGGTTGTCCGAAAACCCGCAAAGGAGGGAACCGGTACATCGGTCGCTTCATGGTTGGTCGGTCGCGTGAACGGCGGGTTCATGATGACCAGGTCGACCGACTCGTGCGGGACTTTAATGTCTCCAACCTCGATATCGCCCCGTCTCCCGCCGGTCCGGGTCTCGCCGGTTGCAAACAGTGACCGGCTCTTCCCGGCCTCGATCAGGTCCAGCGAGCCTATGGAAGCATTCTGATACTGGTCATCCGCGTTCCCTGTTCCATAGGGCATCGTGTAGACACGGGTATTGTCGAACACGACGGTCGGATGTACGCTGGAAAGCTGCGAAGCACAGAGATGTGCCGCTGCAGGCATGATGTCTGCGGCAACAATGGAGTGCTCGACCATGTGCCTATGGATTTCACTGTCGTCCCCGCCCGCATGCCGGTACCGGGTAAGTATGGCATGGTAGCCAGCGGACAGAAGCGTGCCCGTTCCACACGAAAAATCGGCGATTGTCAGATCCGGATACTCCTGCAGATTGCCCCAGTCTGCATCCAGGCGGCCTACCGCCATTTCCGCCAGCAACGCCGCGCTCGCTGGCAGGGTGTAGAAGGTAGCCAGGAATTTCCGGTCAACGATCAGGCTCTGGAACATCCTGCCGGAAAGATCATGTCGCGTAGTGACGCCAAGATCTGCAAGGCGTTCGGATGCCGAGGCCAGAATGTTGAGGATGCGATGGGCGGTTTGTACCCGTATCGATGCCAGAAGATCCGATGCAACCTTGAAAATCGGCCAGTAGTTGATGTCGTGCAGTATCTTCGCCCATACATCCACAATCGCCATCCGGAAGGACAGGGCCGGATCCTGCTGGATCTGCGTGACCGAAGGAATGTCATGAAAACCGGAGATCGTCGAATGGAAGGTCAGGGCATTGGCAATGATGGTCATGGCCATGCGGTTGGTCTGCTCCCCGCCATGCTGGTTGAGAATACGTCCCAGGTTGCGCTCGGTATCGACAAAACCGAGAACCATGGCATCCTGAATCGCCCTTGCCGCCAGCCGGACGCCATCTTCCAGTATCAGCAGGCCTTCATCGACTAGGCGCTGGGAAACCATGGCATGCTCAATGCACCGGACAATGTCGTCGATACCGCCCGTGAGCCACCCTTTTCCGGGCCAGCGCCGGGGCCCGGATGGATCACCGGAGAACAGGCAGTAGTCGAAATCCGAACCTGAAATGTGTCTGCTGAAATCAGACTGGTCGTGACGCAGGGAATCCGGAATCCGAACCGCAATCGTCTGCTCTACGGGATGTTCAGAGCCGAGAGGGAAAAGACCGAGCCTAGTCCTTGCGTCCTCCTCAACCGTGGAACCCGGCACATACTCGGTTTCCAAGACCACAGGCTGGGCATTCGGCGGCAGAACCAGGATGTCCGGCCGCAGGCGCGGGTGATCATGAAAAACACCGGTCTGCTCTACACTAAGACAGTTTCTCCAGAGTGGATGTTTCGTCCGGAGAATCTCCGCCAGATGTGCATTGAACACGACTTCACTGGTGTTCGACTTACTGATCATCAGGCAACATCGTCGACATCTCCATGAATTGCATAAAGCGGCCTGTCGTGTTCTTCAACAGGGTTGTCGGGAATAACCATGCTCTAACCTTTCTCGTTGTAGAAATGGAGACCGGTGTTATGACTTATCATGGGTGTAGGAGGCCGATTCTCCCTGTCCGCCCGATCAAGAAGAAATCGGGCTACAGACAGCGATGAGTGACCCATGATGTTTCCTCCGGTTTATACAGACAAGCCGGGCGGTGCGACAAGCCGTCATGAATTGCCATGATTATACATGCATTCGACAATTCATGAATCTCGGCCGATGATCGGCCAGCCGGAAATACGGCAGTGGTTCAATACGGAAATCATGATTATGGAGTTGGCAGGACAATAAGACGGAATGCTGCAAAACAGGCCATGGATGCTGCGGCCACTGAACCGGGGGGCGTGTTTCAATGATCCTTCATTCAAAGTGGAATCAAGCTCAGGTCATGCTGGAGACGAAGCCGATGACCAGGGTCAGGGTTACGATGCTGAAGAAGAACGAGTTTTGCGAAGGATATCCAGCCGGCCACGCTGACTCTTTCAGCGGTTTTTGCAACCAGTGACCCACCGATTGCAAACAGTGCACAGGGAGTGGCTGCCGCACCCAGCAAATCCAGAAAATTCGCCATCGGGCCGGGCTTGGACAGTCCGAGCAAAGACCAGAGCAAGCCGAATACCATGGCGAGGATCATGGGGTTTTTGAGAAGTCCCTTGCTGATCGTCACGAACACCACCGGCGAAAGACGGCCGTCCCGGTTGGCCGAGATGATGGCAACAACCAGACTTCCAAACAGGACCAGGTCCACCGAGAGAGTGAGCATGACGGGTGCGGCGGCGCGGTCGCCAAACATCAGTACCAGGACGGGCAGCCCCAGAAAACCGGTATTTCCGATTACACCACATTGAGCCTCGATTGCAGACTCTTCGATATTGCAGCCCCGAAGCCGGCCAATCAGGGTCATGAGGCAGTACAGAACCAGACTGGCCGACGAATAAGCGAGTACCAGCTGTCGATCGAAGATATAGCTGACGGGGAGGCTTGAGGCAAAATCAAACAACATCGCGCTCAAGGCAAAATAGAATACGAAGCGAGTCAGATTGGCGATTGCAGTGTCGGACAAAAGTCCAGTCCAGACGGCGATATAACCGCAGCCTAGCAAGGCAAAAAAGGGCAGCAGCTGGAGGAATATATCGGTCAAGGCGCTATGCAGGGATGTTCTGGCTTGCCATGGTTCCGGAACGGTTGGCGAGTGGTTCAGGCCAGTGGATGTCGAAGCAGGGCCATTCCAGTTTCGAAGCAGTACATCGAAAAATTTACGCGATGGCAGCTTGGTTTGGAACTGAAGTGACTTGAATCCGGATCGGGTCGCTCATTTTATTTTTTCATGTCTCTCGCCGTGGCCCCTCTGGCTGTACCGTCAGCATAGCGGCGGTAAGCCTGAATGTGATAGGCGTCATCGTGTGCGGTTTTCCGGGAGCTTGCCCTCTCCTTCATCGCGGCAATCCACTCAAGCAGTTTGGTGCAGGATTGGGGGATTTCGATATTGCGGTAGCTTGCGAGGACACCGAGGCGTTCAAAATGTGGATAGATTGCGATGTCGACGAGCGAGATTTTCCTGCCGAACCAGAATGGCCCATCCCGCTTGTCCCGCAATCCATCGCTTTCGAGTAACATCAGTTGGGCGATGACGTCATCGGTCAGTTGCTGCTGTCGAACGGGTTCCTGTTCGAGCAGTACCCGGTAGAAGGTCGGGACGAATTTCACGTTATCAAAATCAATCCAGATGCGGGCGAAGGCGCGCTCGGCCGGTTGTTCGGGCAGGAGGGCCGGCTCCGGATACCTGTCCTCGAGATATTCGTTGATGATGGATGACTCATACAGTTTCAGGTCGTCGTGTTGCAGGACCGGCACCTTGCTGTATGGGGAAATTTCCTCGAACCATGCCGGTTTGCTTCCAAGGTCGATTTCGATGACCTCGAAATCGAGGGATTTCTCTAGCAGGCACATGTGTGTGCGCTGTGCATAGGGACATACTTCAGATTGAATCAGGCGTAACTTGCTCATGGCGATAGTTGGTGAAAAGGTTGTGTGGATCCCGCTTCACGAAAAACGGCAAAACGATCCCGTCACACGGGATGAATAATGGACAAATTGCATGAAAGAGAATACTGCCTTAATGATCGATATCTGTCGCAATCGGTCTTTCCGCATTTGTCCGAATTTCCGTTTTCCCGTATTCATTGCTTTCCAAAGGCTATTTCTTTCTTGCGGGTTCAAACGGAAACGGTGTGAACTGCCCAGCGCGGTGTCCAACGATAAATATGGCATCTTCGGTGATGGGCATTTCCTGCCTGCATCGTTCACTGGTCATGTTCAGGTTTTGACTTCTTCAGCATGATTGAAGACTTGATCAGTTTACCAAATGACGAAAGGACAGACTGATCCGGGGACCCTTCCCGGCCTGCTTCGGAATTCCATGTTCCCAGGTTTTCTGGATTTCATCCTTTATGTAAATCGCGGACCCCGGTTTCAGCGGATAGAGAAACTTGTTGTCCGGATTGTCAATGCGCCGGATAACCATGGTTCTTACCGCACCCAGTGAGACGATCGCCACGCCGCCCCCGGATTTCATTTCCTCGCCCTGATCGGCATGAAAACCGATGTAGTGCGTGCCGTCCGGATAGTGGTTTGCCAGACAGTTGTTCGGAAAAAATCCAAACACCCGATTCATCTTCTCCAGTAACGGTTCAAGATATCCGGGCATGCTTCGGACAAAGCGCAAGCCATGGCCCGGATCGTAGACATGGCCAAAAGTGTAGGTATGTCTCGAGCGCATCCGTCGATTCCAGTCGAGACCTGTCGCAAGACGCTGAAACCATTCATCCGGATTCTCCAGAAAATCCTCAATCTCGTGAATTCCCGATTCCGGGGAACCGACCTCGCCCAGCCCGGGCAAACTGGTTTGAACCGGATAGATCACGAGCCCCCGTATCCTGCTCGGGGGTGGATGTCGAGAGTGCTGCCTTGATCTAACACGTTCCGGTGGAATGACATTCGGGAAGAATCATTCAAGCAACAGCACATCATCAGCCTTCCAGCTGACCCAGCAGATATCACCAATCTCTGGCAGTTGCTGCGAACGGGAGGTGTTCTGAACGGCGCAGGCCAGCTCTGTATGCTGCCCAATTTCCACAAAAATCGCGGTTTCCTTTCCGTGGTACGCAATATTCACGATCCGTGCTTCAGCACTGAACAGGGAATTATCGGGAGGCTGTGAAGTCAGACGGGTTTTTTCCGGCCGGATGGCAACAGCATTGATTTGGTCTGGCCTCATGTCTTCACGATGTGAGACCGTAAAGCTCCCGACATCAGAGGCCTCAATGGCAATTCTGTCCCCCTCTGATGTGGCCTTTGCATCAAACACATTCATCTTTCCGATGAAATCCGCCACAAATCGATTGGCAGGGAATTCATAGATGGCTCGGGGTTCGGCAATTTGCTCGATCCTGCCTTCATTGATGACTGCAATCCGGTCTGCCATGGACAGTGCCTCATCCTGATCATGGGTAACGATCACAAACGTGATGCCGACCGTATTCTGCAACTTGACCAGCTCCAGCTGCATGGCTTCGCGCAGCTTTGCGTCAAGCGCCGACAGGGGTTCATCCAGCAGCAGGACCTTGGGTTTCTTGACCAATGCCCGGGCCAGGGCTACCCGCTGCTTTTGCCCACCGGATAACTGATCCGGCATCCGGTCCTGATAATCGCCCAGCTGGACCTGGTCCAGGGCGGTCATGACTGCGTCCCTGAGGGCCGGCACCGGCACACCGGTGACCTTGAGACCATAGCCGACGTTTTCAAAAACGGTCATATGCGGGAACACCGCATAGGACTGAAACACCATGTTGATCGGACGGTGGTTTGGCGGAACACCCTGCATGTCCTCGCCATCAATCAGAATGCTTCCTTCAGTGGGAACTTCAAGTCCAGCAAGCATTCGCAGCAATGTGGTCTTTCCGCAACCTGAAGGGCCAAGCAGGGCAAAGAACTCTCCCTCGTGAATGACTAGAGAATTGTCATCGACGGCAACCACGTTGCCAAAACGCTTGCTGACGCGGCTAATTTCGATGACTGTTTTCGATGACTGATTCACGATGCAGGCAGATTAATGGCCAAGCTTTTGCCCTGTACGGTTCTGTAGCCACAATGCGATGGTCGTTAACAACAGGGTAATCGCAATCAAGACGGTCGATGCGGCATTGATTTCAGGCGTAACCGAAAAACGGACCATGGAATAAATCTTGACCGGAAGGGTGACTGTATCCGGACCGGATGTAAAGAACGTAATCACAAAATCATCCAGTGACAGTGTAAAGGCAAGCAGTGCTCCCGCTATCAGTCCGGGCTTCATGAATGGGATCATGATATCGCGAAAGAACTGCCATTCACTCGCCCCCAGATCTTTGGCCGCTTCCTCCAGTTCCAGATTGAAGTTGGCCAGTCTCGCCCGCACGATGACCGCCACAAAAGGAAAGGAAAATGAAATATGGGCAATCGTAATGGCGCTTAAGTTGAACGGCCAGACAAGACCCGAAGGCCAGCCAACCCGTGAAAAGAAGGCCATCATCGCCACTCCCATGCAAATCTCGGGAATCACGATAGGCAGAGTCATGGCTCCTTCATAAGCCCCTTTAAGCGGAAAGCGGAACCGCCACAATAACAATGCAACCATGGCCCCGAGTATGGTGCTGACAATGGTGCTGAAAAAAGCGATCGTCAGGGAGTTGGCAAAAGCCTCGATCAGTCCATCGTTATTCCAGGCCTTTTCATAGTATTTGGTGGTAAACCCGCGCCATACAATATTGCGGCGGCTGTCATTGAAGCTGAAGATGACCAGAATCAACAGCGGTGCATACAGAAATACAAAGGACAAGCCAAGGGTCAGTTTCATCCATCCCTGATGGATGTAGTCCAGAGGGCCAAATTGCGTTCTTTTTATCAGTGAATAGCGCATTAACTCGCCTCCATTGCTGAACCCTGCCTGGAAAACAGTGCCCGGGCGGCAAGCACAAAAAACGTGATATACATCAAGATGAAGGAGAGGGCCGAGCCAAAAGGCCAGTCATTTGCAGACTTGAACTGCCGCTCAATGACATTCGCAATCATCTGGCTGTCCGTGCCGCCAAGCAAATCCGGCGTCAGAAAGGATCCAAGAGCCGGGATAAAGGTGATGATCACGCCGGAGATGATCCCCGGCATCGCAAGCGGCACGGTGATCGACAAAAAGGTCCTGAACTGAGTTGCTCCAAGATCCAGACTCGCTTCGAGATACGATCGGTCCATGCGGTCCAGGGATGCATAAAGCGGCAGTACCATGAATGGAAGATGCACATAGACCAGCCCGAAAACCACTGCAAAATTATTGTAAAGAAGTGGAGCGGGCGTGAAACGCTCTCCAATCAGTCCGGAGGGGTCCATTCCGAAGAACATCAATGTGGCATTCAGTCCATCCCACAGGTATTCCAGGCCAAAGTTCACATAGCCCTTGGTACGCAGAACTGCAATCAGGGCATAGGTGCGAATCAGAAGATTGGTCCAGAACGGCAGAATGACCAGAAGCAGCAGTATCGGGCGAATCCGGGCAGGGGAGAATGTGATGGCGATCGCAATTGGAAACGCAACCAGCAGACAGACCAGGGTGGTGATACCCGCAAACCAGAATGACTTCAGGAATATCTGCAGATACAGAGGATCCATGGCCCGAGCATAATTGGCCATGGTCCAGGTCAGCTCTATGTCGACCAGCCCCTGCTTGTCTCCGAAACTGAATAGCCAGATCAGCGACAGGGGGATGATGAAGAATACTGTCAGCCAGATGCCTGGCGGTACGCCAAGCACCCAGAATGTCGTCGACTTGCGATTCCGGTAGTTCAATGAATCCTGCAATCGGCAATCACACGGGAGACGGAATCAGGGCTCCCATGTGATTGCTGGAATCGAAACTATGCAGCTTGAATGCGGGTCAGAGCTTCGTCGATCAAACGCTGATACTCTTCTCCCTTGTAAACGGACACTTCAAGCTTCTCGATAACTTCCGGCGGAGGAAAAATGCCGGGGTTTCCAGTGTAGGATGAATCCATCAGCGCTTTCGCTGCCGCGTTTGGCGTGGCATACTGAATGTAGTCCGCGATTAATGCGCCAGCCTCTGCATCCAGAATGTAGTTAATCAGCTTATGGGCATTCATGGGGTGCGGAGCACCGGCCGGAATACACAGCGAGTCTTCCCAAAGCAGGCCCCCTTCTTTCGGTACGGCATAACCGATGTCATCGTCCTCGTCCATTAGCTGCAGGATATCCCCGTTCCATTCCATCGCAAGATCGACATCGCCAGCCGCGAGCAAGTCCTGCCCGTTGTCATCGGCAAAGGCCTTGATGTGCGGTTTTTGCCGAATCACCATCTCCTCAACCATCTTGATCTTGGCCGGGTCGCTTTCGTTGAGCGCCTCTCCCATGTACTTGAGCCCCATTTGAATGATGGTCTGACCATCAGCCAGGAGCGCGACCTTTCCGGAATACTTGTCGGAGTCATACAGCCACTTCCAGCTATCCGGCACGCCGTCGACAGCTGATTTTCGATAGCCGATACCGATAGTACCCCACATGTACGGCATCGAATACTGTCGTCCGGGATCATGCAATGGGTCCAGAAAAGCCTGATCAATGTTCGCCATGTTGGGGATCATGCCGTGATCCAGCTTTTGCAGCATCCCGGCTTCAACCATGCGTTCGGTGTAGTCGTTGGTGGGTACGATCAGGTCATAACCCGGATTGCCGCCCTTGAGTTTTGCAAACAGCTCGTCGTTGTCTGCGAACAGATCCAGTTTGACACTGATTCCAGTCAGACTTTCAAAGTCTTCCAGTGTGGTCTCCCCGATATAGGTGTCCCAGTTATAGAAATTAATTGTCGGGTCTTCCATGGCAAAGGCTCCTTTCGGGCCAATACTGAGACCTGCAGCTGCCGCGCCCATGCCAAGCAGAAATGATCTTCTGCGCATCATTGGTGGGAATTTATTCATTATTTTCCTCATAATTCATGAAAGGTTAGAGGTAATAACTATATCACTTTTCCCGGCTTAATCGAAACTCATAATGGTCAAAGCAGACTGCCTGGGCATGAGCCGGAGCAGCCTGTTCCGAAAATCCGCCGGAACCCGAGATGTCATCTGCATGAAATCCGTGCAGATTCCGCTTCTTTCGACCAGACGCCATCCAGATCGAACGGATGATTCCCGTCAAGATTCCAGCACTTC
>JAPYNK010000187.1 GCA_028285825.1 Arenicellales bacterium
AGAAATGAAGGGTATTTTGGGAGAGGCAGAGCAGTTGATCCTGCCCGGCATTTCATCATCTCCATCAATCTAATCGGTAACGGCATTTCAACGTCCCCCAGTAATGCGGACAGTCCATTTGCTGGAGCGCATTTTCCTGCGGTAACCCTGTATGACAATATCCGGGCGCAACATGCCTTGCTGACCGAGCATCTGGAGGTTCAGAGTATTGCCCTGGTCACAGGGTGGTCTATGGCTGGCTGTCAATCCTACCAGTGGGCCGCCCAGTATCCAGATCTGGTGAGGGCCATTGTCCCCTATTGTGCATCCGCAAAAACATCGGTGCATAACTGGGTGTTTCTGGAGGGCGTCAAGGCTGCGCTCAAGGCCGATGCCGGGTTTGATGGAGGAAACTATCAAAGCCCTCCGGAAGCCGGTCTCAAGGCGTTTGGCCGGGTTTATGCCGGATGGGCGTATTCACAGACATTTTATCGGGAAGGGATGTATCAGGTGCTGGATTTTGATTCAGCAGAGGCATTGTTGCTGGACTGGGAACAAGATCACCTGAATTGGGATGCCAATGACCTTCTTGCCAAGCTGGATACCTGGCAACGGGGCGATATCAGCGATAACGATCTCTACACCGGGAATTTGGAGAAGGCACTGGCCTCAATCAGGGCTAAAACAATTATTGTCTCCTGCAGTGATGACCTGTATTTCAGGCCAGAAGACAACGAACTGGAGATCATTCATATAAAGGGAGGTCGGCATGAGTGCTATTCATCTCCGTGGGGGCATTGTGTTGCTTCGGGACAGAACGACCCGGAGTTTCATAAATTGCTGGACCGGTGTATTCGTGAAGCCATGAGCTGACAAAGTCATGGGTCTCATGGCTGTTATCATCTTCCTCATTTTGCCTCTTGTGAGGGAATTGCTTCCGGGGCTTTACATTTTGTTGCCATGACATGTCCTGGATAATAGATAAGTCTGGATGGCCTGGAATATTCAATATAGACATTTATCCTGACCAGTCATATAATATGTCCATATAGTTCTGGAGTGGAGTAATGAAAACAATCGGTGCAGCCAAGTTCAAGGAGCAATGCCTGGCATTGCTTGACAGTCTCGATGAAGATGGCCTGGTTGTCACCAAGCGTGGCAAGCCCGTGGCGTGCCTGCTCCCTTACGGTCGCCAGCATGGTGAATTGATTGGCAGTCTGCGCCATAAAACGAATATCGAAGGCAGCATCCTGTCGACAGATCTTGATTGGGATGCTGAATCTTGATACCCATTTACTGATCTTTGCCGTCAACGGCGATCTGCGTTCGGAAGAAAGAAAATTGTTGTCGATCAACAGGTGGTCGGTTTCAGCCATTGTGTTATGGGAACTTGCCAAGCTAGTCCAGCTCGGCCGGATAGACATGGATCTTGATGACCGTGATGTCAGGCATGTACTGGCCCGTCTTCATGTTTGGCCTATTGATCTGGAAATCGCCAAGGTTTCTACCCGACTTGATTTCAGGGGAGACCCGGCGGACGAAATCATCGCTGCGACAAGCATCGTACATGATATCCCCCTTGTTACCCGCGACCGTACAATTCGCCGGTCTCAACTTGTCCCGCTGGCTGCTATGGCCAGATAATACACGGAAAAACCAACAAAGCCTTGTCAATCGTACCTGCCGTATCGGTCCTTGACATTTCCGCGCCTGACATGGCTGAAGGAGATGTGCCGATGGCGATGTCGTGGGTGAAGAGGGTTCTGGTAATGGGTACGTTTGAAAAACCCTGCCGGGGATCAGGGGGTTGCGGGACTTGTTCAGGCATGAAGGTGGAACCGGGGTGAATTGTGCCTGTGCAGTGCCTTTACAGGCACGGAAAAAAAGCCTGTAATACGGAAAACAGACAAACCTGGAGGAACAGGCAATGAAACGAACACTTCGGACGGGAACAGGGGTTTCATGAAATCCGCTTTACTGCATGCCGAAACTTGTCCGGGATTCTAGTGGCACGGATATCGAGGTACAAGCTATGAGCAAAAACGGGAAAAACAATCCAGAGAACAGAATAAACGAGTGGGAAAATCTTGCCGCCAGCGAAATCAAGGCCAAGGATACGAGCCAGATTGAATGGCTGACACCTGAAGGAATTTTGGTCAAACCCGTGTATTCTGCCCAGGATCTGGATCGGGTCGATCACCTGAACAGCATGCCGGGGTTTCCGCCCTATACACGTGGTCCCAAGGCAACCATGTATACGGGAAGGCCCTGGACAATCCGTCAATACGCCGGATTTTCTACGGCCGAGGAGTCCAATGCCTTTTTCCGCAACAATCTTGCTGCCGGGCAGACCGGGTTGTCGGTAGCGTTTGATCTGGCAACTCACCGCGGTTACGACTCGGATCATGCCAGAGTGACCGGTGATGTTGGAAAAGCCGGTGTTGCGATTGATTCGGTTGAGGACATGAAGATCCTGTTCGACGGCATTCCACTCGACAAGATGTCCGTGTCAATGACCATGAACGGCGCAGCACTGCCCGTGATGGCCATGTACATTGTAGCAGCCGAAGAGCAGGGGGTTGAGTGCAAGTTGCTGTCCGGAACTCTTCAAAATGACATTCTCAAGGAGTTTATGGTTCGAAATACCTATATCTATCCGCCAGGCCCATCCATGAGAATCGTCTCGGACATCATTGCCTACACAGCGAAAAACATGCCAAAATTCAATCCGGTTTCGATTTCCGGATACCACATGCAGGAAGCAGGCGCAACGGCAGTACAGGAGTTGGCCTATACGCTTGCCGACGGTATCGAGTATGTACGCGCTGCCGTTGATGGCGGTTTGGATATCGATCAATTTGCTCCGAGACTGTCCTTCTTTTTTGCGATTGGCATGAACTTCTTCATGGAGATTGCCAAGTTGCGGGCAGCCCGCACTTTGTGGGCCAGACTCATGCAGCAGCATTTCTCGCCAAAAAACCAGAAATCCCTGATCCTGAGGACGCATTGTCAGACATCCGGTGTCAGCTTGACCAGCAAGGACCCGCAAAACAATATTGTGCGTACCGCCATCGAAGCCATGGCTGCAATCCTCGGAGGTACCCAGTCACTGCATACCAACTCCTTTGATGAGGCACTGGCATTGCCGACCGAACATTCGGCACGCATCGCACGTAATACCCAGCTCATTTTGAGGCATGAAGCCGGCATGACCAATGTGGTCGACCCCCTGGCAGGATCGTACTATATTGAGAGTCTGACCCATTCATTGATTCATGAAGCGGAGAAGTTGATTGATGAAGTAGAGGAGATGGGCGGCATGACGGCTGCAGTTGAAGCGGGGTTGCCAAAACTCAGAATTGAAGAGGCATCGGTCATGCGCCAGGCCGGAATTGACAAGGGCGAAGAAGTAGTCGTCGGAGTCAATCAATATGAACTGGAACAGGAACAGGAGGTTGACATTCGGGTGATCGACAACCATGCGGTGCGCAAATCCCAGATCAATCGTCTGCAGGAAATCAGGGCATCCCGGGATGATGGGGCCGTTCAGGGAGCTCTTGACCGTCTCCGCAAATCCGCACAGAACGAGCAGGGCAACTTGCTGGAAAAGGCAATCAATGCAGCGCGTGCGCGAGCAACCCTGGGAGAGATATCAAGCACACTTGAATTTGTCTATGGACGGTACAGTGCCAATCCAAAATCGCTGGGAGGGGTCTATGCACGTGCTCTTGAAGATCATGAGGCATTCCATTCATTGCGTTCAAGGGTTGCAAAATTTGCCAATCGGGAGGGACGGCAGCCCCGTATGCTGGTCGTGAAGTTGGGACAGGATGGTCATGACCGAGGCGCAAGAACAATAGCAACGGCATTTGCCGACATTGGCTTTGATGTGGATATCGGTCCCTTGTTCCAGACACCGCATGAGGCTGTCCGCCAGGCCATTGAAAATGACGTGCATGTGATCGGCATATCTTCCCAGGCTGCGGGCCACAGTACGCTGGTCCCCGCCGTGATGGAAGAACTCAAGTCCCAGGACAGTCAGGATATTCGCGTGATTTGCGGGGGAGTGATTCCCGAAAGTGATTATGACTCCCTTTATGCCTCAGGCGTTGGCGCCATCTTTGGCCCTGGAACGAATATTCCGGAAGCGGCTGAAAGGGTGTTAGACTTGCTTTTTGACAGGCACTAATGGGTGAAATCAGGCCTTGTCTATTTTGCACGGTACAGGACTATGCAGGACATCATTGACGAACTCGAACGCAAGCGGAATCAGGCAAAGCTTGGCGGCGGTCAACACCGCATTGATGCCCAGCATGAGAAAGGCAAGCTGACGGCTCGAGAGCGCATTGAGGTACTGCTTGATGAAGGAAGTTTCGAGGAATGGGATATCTTTGTTGAGCATCGGTGCAACGATTTCGGAATGGATGAGAAAACCATTCCGGGCGATGGCGTGATTGCCGGTTACGGCACCATCAACAACCGAATCGTTTTCGTGTACAGCCAGGACTTCACGGTATTTGGAGGGTCGCTATCGGAATCCCATGCGGAAAAAATCTGCAAGATCATGGACAAGGCAATGAGCGTTGGTGCGCCGATTATCGGCATCAATGACTCGGGCGGTGCCCGCATCCAGGAGGGTGTAGCGTCACTTGGCGGATATGCAGAGGTGTTTCAGCGAAACGTCATGGCCTCTGGCGTGATACCGCAAATATCCCTGATTATGGGCCCGTGTGCCGGTGGCGCCGTATATTCTCCGGCGATTACGGATTTCATCCTCATGGTTGAAGACACTTCCTACATGTTTGTGACGGGCCCTGATGTGGTCAAGACGGTTACTCACGAGGAAGTATCGGCCGAGAAACTCGGGGGTGCAATCACTCATACTACACACTCCGGAGTCGCTGATCTTTCCTTCGACAATGATATTCATACCTTGATGATGACGCGCCGGCTGTTCAACTTCCTGCCACTGAACAATCGGTCTTTGCCACCCACAAGAGAGACATCGGATATTCCTGAACGGATCGAGATGTCTCTGGATACGCTGGTCCCGGACAATCCAAACTACCCCTATGACATCAAGGAGTTGATCCACAAGGTGGTGGATGAGGAAGACTTTCTTGAGCTCCAGCCAAATTATGCCAAAAATATTGTTACCGGATTTGCCAGAATCGAAGGTTCGACGGTTGGCATTGTTGCCAATCAACCCATGGTATTGGCAGGGTGTCTGGATATCAATGCTTCCGTCAAGGGTGCACGTTTTGTCCGGTTTTGCGATGCCTTCAATATTCCGATTGTGACCTTTGTGGATGTTCCGGGCTTTATGCCGGGGACGAGTCAGGAATATGGCGGCATCATTCTGCACGGCGCGAAATTGCTGTTTGCCTATGCCGAATGCACGGTTCCCAAGGTAACCGTGATCACGCGCAAGGCCTATGGCGGTGCCTATGATGTCATGTCATCCAAGCACCTGAGAGGGGATGTCAATCTGGCATGGCCAAGTGCCGAGATCGCGGTCATGGGGCCCAAGGGTGCGGTCGAGATTATTTTTCGGGAAGAATCAGGGGATGCCGAGAAGATTGCCGCGAGAGAGGTGGAATATCGTGAAAAGTTTGCCAATCCATTCGTTGCCGGTCGTCGGGGTTTTATTGATGACGTGATTTTGCCGCATGCGACGAGAAAGCGTATCTGCCGATCCCTGGCCATGCTCAGGGACAAGTCGCTCGAGAACCCCTGGAAGAAGCACGCCAATATCCCGCTTTGAAAGATTGAGACAGGCAAGGTGTTCAAGAAAATTCTGGTTGCAAACAGGGGAGAGATTGCCTGTCGCATCATTGCCTCGGCCAAACGCATGGGCATCGCCACTGTGGCGGTGTATTCGGAAGCAGACCGAAACACCATGCATGTCCGAGAGGCTGATGAGGCCATCTGCATCGGACCGCCGCCTGCGACAGAAAGCTATTTGAATGGCGATTGCATCATTGGCGCCTGTAGGGAGAGCGGTGCCGAAGCCATCCATCCCGGTTATGGATTCCTTTCGGAGAATGCGGATTTTGTGGAGAAACTTGATCATGCCGGATTTGCATTCATTGGCCCCAAGGCATTCGCAATTCGTGCCATGGGAGACAAAATCGCTTCAAAAAAACTGGCAGCAGAAGCCGGAGTTCATGTTATCCCGGGATTTGATGGGGTCGTTGCCGATGCCGGTCAAGCCGTAGAAATTGCCGGACAGATCGGGTACCCGGTGATGATCAAGGCTTCCGCGGGCGGCGGCGGCAAGGGCATGCGCATAGCTCATGATGACGCTGAATGTCGCGAGGGATTTGAACGCGCAACCAGTGAAGCTCGGTCGAGTTTCGGAGACGGGCGAATTTTCATTGAGAAATTCATCAACAAGCCTCGACATATCGAGATTCAGGTTCTGGCCGATGGTCATGGACATGCCATAGCACTGAATGAGAGAGAATGCTCGATTCAGCGCCGCTATCAGAAAGTTGTGGAGGAAGCACGAATAGCGGATGGCGAGCACCTCACTATCAAGCAGGAAGATGTGGGGATCAATGGATGGTCAATGGAAGCGAGAATTTATGCCGAGAGTCCGAGCCGGGGATTTTTGCCCTCGACAGGCCGCATCCGAAAATATCAGACACCCCCGACCTCCCAATACGTGAGACTGGACACCGGCATTGAAGAAGGCTCGGAAATTTCCATGTTCTACGACCCGATGATCGCCAAGCTGATTACGTGGGGTGAAACCCGGGAACAGGCGATGGAAGCCATGAATGATTCGCTCAATCGATACTACATTCGCGGGGTTGATACCAATATCGCATTTCTATCCTCAATCTTCAATAAACCCGGTTTTCGCTCAGGGGAATTCAATACCTCCTTTATTGAGAAGGAGTACCCAAATCACTTCAGTAAAGAGCCGATTGGCGTGACCCTGCATCCTTATGTCGTAAGTGCAATTTCAGCGATTCACCATCGGCACCATATCCGGGCCGGCACCATATCCGGACAAATCGAGGGATATGGCCGGCATGTCAATTTGAACTGGGTTGTGATTGTTGAAGATGTGGAGTACCTGACCCAGATCAAGCATGATGAAAGCGATAACGAGATTACTGTCGTGTTTGAAGGGCATGATTACAAGGTAGTGGATGACTGGACGATCGCAGACCCCGTTTACGTAGGCAGGGTTGGTGATCAAGACATCAACTTCCAGATCGAAAAAACGGACTTCCGGTATGACATTGTCTGTGATTCCTATTTCGGGAGAGTAATGGTCTGCCGTCCTGAAACTGCCCGGCTCAATCGGTTGATGCCGGCCAAGACGCCTCCCGATCATTCGCGTTACCTGCTGTCACCGATGCCGGGGCTTCTCGTTTCACTACTGGTTGAAGTCGGACAAAAGATCAAGCCGGGGGAGGAACTTGCGGTGATAGAGGCCATGAAGATGGAGAATTCGCTACAGGTAGAGCAACCCTGTGTCGTTGCAAGAATCCTGGCGGAACCGGGGGATAAACTTGAAGTCGATCAACCGATTCTTGAATTTGAATAAGGTGTTGGCGCAACTCGAAACTGATACCCCATATGGTGAATATCGACGCATTACGTTCAGGGGATCGCAAGGTACTTGCCAAACTGCTCACGCTTGTCGAGTCGACTCGTAGCAAAGACCGGCAGCAAACCGAACGGATACTTGAAAACCTTGACGACCAGACGGGCAATTCCCTAAGAATCGGGATTACCGGTATTCCCGGGGCTGGCAAGTCAACCATGATCGAGGCTCTGGGACGGCAGGTTATTGATGCCGGCAGCAAGCTTGCGGTATTGGCCGTTGATCCGAGTTCCATGATATCAGGTGGCGCGATTTTGGGTGACAAGACCAGAATGCAGACGTTGTCGATGGAACCATCAGCCTATATTCGGCCCACCCCTGCCGGAAAGTCTCTGGGGGGTGTTGCAAGACGAACCAGAGAGTCGATTCTGGTGCTTGAAGCGGCAGGCTATGATGTCATTTTTGTGGAGACTGTGGGAGTTGGCCAGGCTGAAGCCATGGTCAGTCAAATGACCGATCTTTCGATATTGATGTTGTTGCCCGGAGGAGGAGATGATCTACAGGGAATCAAGCGGGGTGTGATGGAACTTGCAGATATTGTCATCATCAACAAGGCCGATGGTGACCTGCAAAAACGGGCAGCCTTGTCAGAGATCGATGTCCGCCATGCGCTTGAATTCATGCAGCCACGGCACCGAGGCTGGAAGCCTTGTGTCCTCAAGACTTCCGCTCTTCAAGGCAAGGGCATTAAGGAGTTATGGAAAGAGATCCTTGAGTTTCACAAGCAGACCAGGCAGACGGGTACGTTCCGGGAAAATCGAGAAAAACAGCTGCATGACTGGATTCGCATGGAAGCTCGAGAGATGATTCTTGATCAATTCGACAGGGATGAGGGTTTGTCCATGCTTCATGTGGATTTGGCCAGCAAAGACAGTGAATCCTCAAATAGCCACATCACGGCAGCGCGAAAACTGGTCAGTCACTTTTTCGAGTCATCAAGAACTTGCAGGTAGCTGGCTCCCGCCATGCCAAGATAGTTGTATCGTAAATGCGAAAGGCCAGAAACAGGGTGCCGTCGACCGCTAACCAAGTGCCTGAAAATGGGACGCTGTTATGAAAGCTCGAAACCGGAAAGTTGTGCGCAATGACATTTGAGATAAAAATTCCATGATCGGCAATCTTAATCATGTAGCCATTGTTGTGCCTGATCTCGATTCGGCCAGCCGCTTGTATCGAGAGGTTTTTGGTGCCGATGTTTCAACCCCCGTCGATCTTGTGGAACACGGAGTTACCACTGTTTTTGTTGAACTGCCCAATACCAGGATTGAACTGCTTCATCCTCTTGGTGAAAACTCTCCGATCCGGCGTTTTCTGGAAAACAATCCTGATGGGGGAATGCACCATGTCTGCTATGAGGTAACCGATATAGAAGCTGCCATAGAGCGTTTGTCCGAACAGGGCCTAAGGGTGCTTGGAGGGGGAACCTCCAGCATTGGTGCGCATGGCAAGCCTGTTGTTTTTCTGCATCCGAAAGACGGCATCGGAACATTAATCGAACTTGAGCAGGCTTGAATGAAGGCCGGTTCGGCTTGCATGACCAGTACGGTATGGATCTCAAGGGAAATTCCCGCAGCATGAACCGGTCGGACGAGATTTATGCATCGAAGCGTGCTGCGTTGACGGACTTTTCGTTTGGCCCCGAGGTCGCCCGGGTTTTTCCGGACATGGTTCGGCGTTCAGTTCCCGGTTACGAGACTTTGGGGCTCATGATTGGCTGCATCGCAGGAATGAGGGCAAGGCCGAACAGCAATGTTTATGATCTCGGCTGTTCACTCGGACAGTCAGTACTCATGATGCATTCCCGGATTGACTGCCCTGGAGTACATTATGTTTGTGTCGATAACTCACCGGACATGCTGGAGGGTTGTCAAGTGAATCTCGATAGCCGGATTTCCAGGGCAAGCTACACCCTGATTGACGATGATGTCGAGACCGTGCCAATAAACAATGCCAGTGTTGTGGTGATGAATTTGACATTGCAGTTCGTCGATCCAGCCGGACGCAATCGGCTGATTCAGAAAATTCATGACGGACTGCTTGCAAGCGGAGTACTGGTGTTGTCGGAAAAAGTGATTCTGGATAACCCGCATCAGAATGAGGTCATGAATATCCTGCATGATGAATTCAAGCGGGCGCATGGATACAGCAAACTCGAGATCAGTCAAAAACGCACAGCACTTGAGCGAGTCATGAAGATTGACACCGTAGAATGCCATCGAAAAAGGCTCTTGAATGCAGGTTTTGAATTCGTTCATCAGTGGTTTCAGGGGTTGAATTTTGTCTCGTTTCTTGCCATCAAGTCGGGTCGTGAACCCTAATGATGAACCCTCACGATCTGATAGCCGGACTGGCCATCCATGGCGCAAGGGGCCATTCAATATTTTTGGGATTGGGGTCGATGCTGAATGGCGTTCGAACCTCAAGTGGTCACGCCTTCAGGGAAAAATCGCCCCACTCGAGAATCGCCTGGTACTGGATGTTGGTTGTGGAAACGGATACTACATGTTCAGAATGCTGGGTGAAGGTGCCCGATTTGTATTGGGTATTGATCCTTCCCTGTTGTTTCTTGCTCAGTTTCATGCGATTTTGAAGTATGCGCCAAGGCTTCCGGTTGCGCTTTTGCCGTTGCGTTCGGACGAATTTTCAGTGGTGCAAATGCGGGAGAGAGGCGTTGAGTTCGATAGCGTGTTTTCAATGGGTGTTCTCTATCATCGCCGAGATCCCGAACAGCATCTTCTTGAACTGGCACAAGCGTTATGTCAGGGTGGCGAACTCATTCTCGAGACGCTGGTCGTCATCAACAGTGATGAATTCTTTATTCTGCATCCGGAAGGCCCTTATGCAAAAATGCCGAATATTGACTTGATCCCTTCACAGCGGATATTGAATGGATGGTTGGTGGAGAGCGGCTTTGGGGATATTCAAGTGATTGATATCTCGAAGACAACGGTTGATGAACAGCGAAGTACTGAATGGATGACCTTTGAATCGCTGACGGATTTTCTGAATCCCGGTAATCCTGAGCAGACCATAGAAGGCTTTCCTGCCCCGATTCGTACTATCGTAAAGGCCAAAAAACTATGAATGCAGGCCAGAAGGGCTCAACCATCACCGGATAGACTTGCTGTAAATACGATTTTCAAGCTGCGAGCTTTCAAGCATGGTTTGTGACTGCAGTTGCCAGAGTGTTTCGTCAATTTGCGGAAAGCGTGCCGCCCGGCAGGACTCGATGCGGTCCGGTACCAGCGTAACATCCAGTAACGTGATCCAATCCATGGTGGCTTGATAGATTTGAGTGCCTCCAATGATCCAGGTGTCATCGGATTCACATTGAGTCAGGGCGGAATAAGGATCAGGGTAGCATTCGACATTTTCGATCCGATGTCGGCTGATGACGATATTTCTCCGATTGACCAGCGGTTGTTTGCCGATTGACTCCCAGGTGACCCTCCCCATTACCACGGTAGTGTTGATTGTGCGTTGCTTGAAGCGCCTCAGATCCTCGGGGTAGTGCCAGGGTATGCCGTTATCCAGACCAATCACCCGATCGTGCGTCATGGCAACGATTGCGCCGCGAAGAGGGTTCCCTTTTCGGGGCAGCATTTCTAAACGGCAACCTTGAAGTTGATCACTGGATGTGGATCGTACCCTTCCAGCACAAACCTTGACATAACCGCTTCAGTGTCGAGTTCAAGTAGAGGCTCAATGTCAGACAGAGAGCGAATTGACGGGTCGATATGGAGTTTCGGAAGTGATCGGGGTTTACGCAATAACTGCTTTTTGAGACCGGGGACATGATCATATTCGGCCATGCTGCCATCTTCCTTGGACGTGTAGATGTGTGCATCAATCAGGGTGTGGCCGAAACGTCCAGCCGGAATGTTGGAAAACCGGGAGAATAGCTCAAGCAGCAGGGAGTAGCCGGCAATGTTATAGGGAACTCCCAAAGCGATATCACAGCTTCTCTGGGTGAGATGCAGGCACAGGCAGGGATTTCCCTTCGAACTGTGCTGGACATTCAGGACCCACAGGGCATGACATGGTGGCAGTGCGCTGGTTTGTGCATTGCCGGGTGCCCAGGCAGAGACAACCATGCGTCTGCTTGACGGGTTGTTGGTCAACTGGTCAACCACATAGGCGACTTGATCGTTGAACTGCTTGTCGGGCAGGGGGAAGTGACGCCAGAAATTTCCATATGCGCTCGGAACCCTGCCATCCTCGTCAGCCCATGGATCCCAGAATTTGCACCCATGTTTGCGCAGCAGGTCAATACTGGTTTGTCCGGAGAGGAACCACAAATTCTCGATAACGATGTTTTTCCAGGATATTTCCTTGGTGGTCAGTAATGGAAATCCCCGGGTCAGATCAATGTCGTAGTTGATGTTGAAGGTGGAAATGGTATCCACCCCGGTTCTGTTTGCTTTTCGGGTTCCGGATTCCAGGGTTTTCCGGACGGCATCAAGGTATTCTTTCAAAAAAAGGTCCTGAGATGGGGTGATGTCTAGGCGTTGTTATCGGGCGATTGGTAGTAGTAATGCAGGATATCGCGAACGAATCGGGCAGACTTGACATACCATTTTTCCTTGTTGATGCACAGCATGGCATAGGCAATTTTACGATCTCCATTGTCGGCAAAGCCCACAAACCAGTCATATCTGCCTTTCGGTTCAGTACCCGTCAGGGACCCGGTTTTGCCGCCCACGATCAAATCCTTGTAATTTTCCCCCTTCAACCTGCCAAAGGAGCGTTTTGCCGATCCGATCCGGATGGTGGATTGCATCATCGACTTGAGTTGTCTGGCCGTATCTGCCTGCATGACTGCGGTCTTGTTTGGTTTTTCGTTGAAGTAAATCGGAATGCCGCTTGAATCCGTCAATGACTTGACCATCACGGGAGTCAGAAGATGGCCATCGTTGACCGCCAGTGCACCCAGTACTGCGCCATGTACTGGCGAGAGGGTGTTGTCTCTTGTATAGCCTGATGCCAGTTCTGCAACCTGCCACGGGTCTTCCGGGTCGGTATTGACTCTGCCGCTTTCGAAAACAAAATCAGAAGAAAATCGTTGATTGAAGCCGAGTTTATGCACATACTGCAACATGATGCCGGCATCAAGGTGTACCGCCCCCAGGCGTCCAAATACGGAGTTTACGGACTTGGCAAATGATTCATTCAATGTGTATTTGCGGGTCCATTTGCCATCCTTGTGATGGAACACGTGTTTTTTGTAAAATGATGTGCCTTTGCCGTTGAACGGAAAGATTGTGGACTCCGAAGCAAGGCCCTCGTTTACGGCAGCAACTGCTGTGACAATCTTGAATATTGAGGCACCGGGAAAGGTGTTTTTGACGGCAAACACCTCCCCGTCGAGACCGTCCCGGCGAGATTCAGCCATGGCCAGAACATGTCCGTTATCGGGGTCAATGGCGACAAAAACCCCATAATCGGGATTGTATTTTTCGAGCAGGAATTCCGCATGATCCTGTAGATTCTGATCAAATGTGTAGTTGATTGCCAACGGTTCGTCCACAATTCCGTTTCGAATCTCAAGTCGTTCGGGCAGGTTTCGAGACCGGAGGAAGGGAGAGATTGCATCCGAGATTGCCTGCTCGGTTATGCCCCAGTTGCGGTTTGTTTCGGGGCCAATAAATCCAACGGCAGCCGGCCATGTACTCAAAGCGAGTGCAGTGACTATAAAGATGAACAGCCTGGACAAAATACTCACTGTAGTTGCATTTACTGTTTCAGGATTTTAGCAAAAACTGGAATATGGAGGTAAAATTATTTCGATGGCATCGAGCTCAAGAGCCATCACCGTCTCTGCAGCTATTTTGATTTTGCAGTTGTGCAGGGTTTCCGGGTATTTTCAAGGATGATTGATTTCCGGATTCGTGCTTGGCAAAACCTCTTCAATCGCAAATTTTGAAGCCTGCTGCGAAATCGATAGTTTCCGGTTCTTCATTTACTGGAAACGCCTAGCCAAGACCGAAATGGCCGAATCCTCGGGGCAAAAGGCAGTTTTGTTGGACGTTTTAGATATTTCCGTAAGTATGGTCACGGACTACCGAAAAAGGAAGCCTACCCTGTCTGCCGAGCTTCTCGCCGTGTTGCCGCTGACGCCAGGTTGTCATTGCAAGAGCCATAGGGTATGATTGTAGTGCTATCTCAACACAGTCAAAACGAATGGAAAGGAAGAAATGAAGCAAAGCGCAATTGCCGCGAATTGTGGCTAGGATTGTTTATAGTTCCCTTTAATAGACTACATGTTAAAGATGACGACATTACCCCGTGAAAACCTGCATGCTAATACAGAAAAATGAAAATGAGTGAAGAAATAAACGTTTTCATTGAAATACCGGTGATTCCGGGAATGTATTTCTCATGCCCGATCCTTGCAACAATCCATTCGCTACTCGCATCCGTGTAAAATGCAGGCTGATGGCAAGCGAGTAATCACGCGCACTCAACAATAGAGGACAGCAAATGAAAAACGCGATTAAGACTCTTGTATTGCCGGTTGTGCCGGCCCTGCTTTTCAGTTCCGCACTGGCCTGGAACTGGGGTAATCCCAGCTCTGAAAATTATGGTAGTAGTGTGCGGTATGATTTTGGACGTCACATGAACCAGAAATGCAAAGCCGCGATTAACAGCTCTATTGCCGTTGACCAGCAGCGCTGTGCCTTTGATGCCAGAAAGACCCGATTCCATGATAATCAGTATTTCACCAAACACTACAGAGATGGCGTGGTCGTCAACGTTATTCCAATGTGTCACTGGGAAGTTCGCTGCAAGAAAGGCATTTGGGGTATCGCTGGAGACGCGATAGGTTCGGGGACTAACTATGCCAGTCAACTTGTAACTGTTGCCCGCTGTGATGATGACTACTCGAAGGTAGAGAAGGACTGCACACCCGTCACAGAACAGTCATTTAAAAACCGACAGGCACAGCAAAATCCCTGGCTTGCAGCCTTTGCAGATTGGTGGCAGGCAAATGGCTGGTAATGGGAGATGTTAGAATAAATGATTTATTTGAAACCCCGGTTCAACTCCGAAATGCCACTGCCCCTGACTGTCGATGAAGGCGCAGCCTCATGGACAGGCAGCGTTATTGACCGGTTGCCGGGCTGGGTAGCCAACTCCTTGATTCGGGACTGCCCGGAAAAACTGAAACGCGGCGTTATGACAGTCAGGTGTCGGGGTCATTGATTCGCCTGAAGCCATCAGAAATTCTATCGGAGGATTTTCCGCAATGAATTGGCGGAAGTAAGCGCCATACATAGGCATGGGGCCAGGGTCGACAAGGCAATGGATGGAACCGTGGGCCTAACACAGGACAGTGTATTGCCCGGGGGGAATTTTAATTGTCGGTTTACGGACCCGGATGCGGAAACATTCTGGTTCCACGCCCATCAGCGATCATCAGAACAGATTGATCGTGGGCTCTACGGCATTTTAATCGTTGACGAATCTTTCTCCCCCGATACCGATGAAGATATACTCCCTAATCCTTAAATCGAACGCTCTGTATTGGGCACAAGGTCTTATGTGCCACGAGCTTCAACTCCGGGCCTGAACTCATCTGTCGGGTGAAACTTCAGGCCTTTCGGAAAGCGACACCATCAATCAGGGTCGGGAAAGACAATCGACTGTGGCTTCGACTGGCGAATACAGCCAACTCTCTTGTCATGCCGCTGGCACTGCCAGCTTGGGATGCCTGGTTTATCGCCCTGGACGGTATGCCCGTTCATGAACCGCTACGGGTAAATCTGGAATCAGTTTGGCTTCGGGGCAGCGTGCAGATGTGATCGTCGATGTATCCGCTGTGTCCGGAACTGAAGCATCGATAAATTTTCTACATCGCGATTTGTCCATACCCCTTGCGCATTTCACTTTTGCAGCAGGAAAAGAAAGGGAATTACATACATAAGTAACAAAGCGGGGCGCAGCCCCGCTTTCATGCTTGTCCGCCGGGGTCAGTTCGTGGTGCAGCCCCGATTGGTTCGCGTTGCGGCGTCCAGCATGTATTCGTAGCCGTCCCCGGCATCCGTCCGTGCCCACTTGCCGGCAGCGTTCCGCGCCCCGCAGAAGCACGCCCGGATCGCCGCAGCGCCGCCGCCAAGGGCAAAGCACCCGCTCGTGCCCCCGATACTGCCGGAGCCACTAAAGAGGGTGTTTATGTCATTGCCCGCGTAGCCAGTCCGAAAGCAGATTCTTGCATAGGGGGTGTTGTCAGCCTTAATTTCCAGGGTGTGGCGCTTGCCCGATTGCAAACTTGAATGGCCAAAACTACTAGGGCGTGTTAACTCTACGCAGTGCATCGACGATGAGCGCGAAGACGACGAATCCGGGGAACATGACATCCAGCCTGTCGAAGCGTGGGAACACCCGGCGGAAGCCCTTGAGCCGCCGGAACAGGCGTTCGACCCCATTGCGTCGCCGGTACTGTTCCCGGTCGTATTCCCAGGGGCGGTGCGGCTGCTCTTCGGGGGCACCACGGGCATGAAGCCAAGATC
>JAPYNK010000188.1 GCA_028285825.1 Arenicellales bacterium
CGGCGATTCTTCCATCAGGCAAAATGGGGAAGTAATCGGTACCGAATATCTGAGTCATGAATGATGGATTCCTAGAACAAGGGGTGAATTGTTTCATCCCGATTCGGGGAGCGGTTTCGGCCCGGGTCCTTCAAGGCTAACTTGAATACCGGATACTGGAATGCCCATAATCCAACTGCAGAAATGGATTGCCACTACTCCGGTTACGGTTGACGTCTGGAGCAAATCCTTGTACCGCACACGGTTCCCGGGAACCGTCCTTCGCAACAGCTTTTTCAGACAGAAGGCATTCTTCACTCGGAGAACCTTGCAAGCCCCTGCATACTCATGAAGGATATTCTCAATCTGGCCATCCTGTTTGGCGGACGCTCGTGCGAACATGAAATTTCCGTCATCTCAGCGCGTTCCATTCTGGAGGCCGTCAACCCGAACCGGTACCATGCCTATATGATTGGCATCGACAAGCAGGGGCATTGGCATCTTGGCCAAGGTATTGACGAGATTGCAGGGAAGGCAGTATTCACTCCAGAAGAACGTCCAGAACGTCATGATCTAGTCGCGCTCGACCTCCATAGACATGGAAACCTGCGTGCACTCAGTGAGGACCTGGAAGTCCCACACATCGACATGATTTTTCCGGCATTACATGGCCCATTTGGTGAAGATGGCACAATTCAGGCATTGTTTGAGATGGCCTGCATCCCATATGTTGGCTGTGGTGTATCAAGCTCGGCAATC
Organism: Arenicellales bacterium; assembly: GCA_028285825.1. Classification (GTDB taxonomy): domain Bacteria; phylum Pseudomonadota; class Gammaproteobacteria; order Arenicellales; family Poriferihabitantaceae; genus Poriferihabitans; species Poriferihabitans thioversatilis. Next base: position 739 of record JAPYNK010000188.1, read on the forward strand.
GCCATGGACAAGGCATACTCGAAAAGGCTGTTTGATGAAGCGGGTATCCCACAAGCCCCCTATAAGGTATTCAAGCATTTCTGGTACGAGTTCAACCCAAGATCTGTATGGAACCAAGTTGAGGGAATGGGCTATCCGATGTTCGTCAAACCGGCCAATCTTGGTTCAAGCGTGGGCATCAGCAAAGTGCATGACTATAGCCAGCTAGAACGGGCTCTTGCGCATGCATTTCATTTCGACAACAAGATTGTTGTCGAAAAGTCCATGGAAAACTGTCATGAAATAGAATGCTCGGTGCTCGGCAATCATGACATTGAAACCTCAATTCTCGGTGAGATCATTCCGGGTGCGGAATTCTACAACTACGAAACAAAATATCTGGATGACCAGACCGAGTATGCGGTGCCTGCCCCCCTTGATTCAGATACAACCATCCAGATACAGGAGCTCGCTGTTGAAGCCACCATGCCGGGATTCACCCCAATCAGCATGTATCCCAGATTGTGGGTAGAGAGCGGATTGGCTTATACCGAATTGATTGACAGGCTGATTAATCTCGCGCTCGAAAATCATGCATCCAGACGACGAATCAATTTCTCTCTGGAAGCCTGAAACAGGCATTGGAGTGCTACGATTGCTTTTTCAGGGTGGAAATTCATCCGGGGTTGTTGAATATTCCAGCAACGGGGCGGATAGCTTGCTGTTTAGAGCTTGACAAGAACCCGGCAGATAGACTTGATCGCTATCTACAGCGAGTAGTTTGTCGACAACTGCAGTATTGGAACATCGCTTGAATCATCTCCCGGAATAATCCCTTTCCAAACTCCCTGCAGACCCGGAACTTCAACCAGCAGATCTTGGTGATGCGGCCATCATGATTACGGATAAACACTGACAGGCTGTGAATGTCCTGATACCATCCCTGTAAAAGGTCGGAAACTGCATTCACACATTCAGATTTATGATGAACGTAACCCCTGAAATCATGAGTCCTAAAGACACTTCAAATAGTATTCGCTGCTTCATCATGCGAAAAGCACCGGATGTTTCACCATGCCTCCCGCAGCAAACCGTATTCACTACAATACAGCCCGGGTTATCGCCCAAACCAAAGATAGCTGTCTCATATTTCGTCTCTTCTCGCAGCTCCGTGGTTTTGTATATCGGTTTCCGGCACCCGGCTCACCAAAAAGCAGAATCATGATCGAGTGACGAGCCAAATGCAGATCATTTCATTCTCACCGAATATACCCCGGTTACAGCAGCCCTCGCATGCTTGCAAAGCGCAATTTCTGACATGGTGCAACTTCCAGAGCAGCTACTCGCTCTTCGTTCGGCTTCAAGTGGTTGTCTGTTGCGCATGATCAGCGCAGAAAGTACCGAGTCAATGGAGTGACAAGTCTACCTGACAGAATTCCGTAACATTTCCTGTTGATCCGGACTCAGTTTGACAAACCCGGGCGTTTTCATCAAAATCGGTCAGGTGTTCGCAACAGCCAGAAGTAACGAGAAATGAACGAATTTCAGCCAAGAGCGCTGGAAAAATTCATACTGCGCGGTGAAAAGGAGGCCCCTCCCGTGTTCGCGGGTCGGGACCACATCCTGGACGACATTCTGGCCGCGTCGAAGGAATCATGGAAGCCGGGCACCTGGTTTCGCGAGGACAGCCACGGCATGGCGGGCAACACGCGCATCGTGCACGGAGCACCGGGTGCGGGCAAGAGCTCCGTACTGAGAAAGCTCGGGGACTGGGAAATGACACCATCCGCAGCTTCCGGACTGCCGACAGTCAGGCCGAAAGTTCTGCTGCTGAATTCTGCCGGAATCGAGAGTCCGACAGACCTGCTGGAACCCCTGGCAGAGCTGGTCAGTGCAAGGAGAGCACCCGATTTCGTTAAACTGTATGAACGGCATTTGTCCCTTGGCGTGAGTCTTGGAGGCGTCGGAGTAAATGTCAAGGCGGGAACCAGGGAAAGCCGGAATTTTTCCCTCGCAGGCATTAAGCAGTTCGGCACCTGGATCCGATCCCTTCCCTGGCACGCTCGCCTCAGGTGCCCGGTCATTGTCGCGATCGACGAGGCGCAGCGGTTCGACCACGATGCCGACTCCCCGGTTGCCCGGGTTCTCCAGGCCCTGCATGACAACGCATGGAGCCTGCCACTCACACTGGTCCTGGCAGGCCTTGGGGACACCCCGGACAAGTCCCGGAAGATGCAGCTAACAAGAGGTGCCAGACTGCATGAAGTCGGCTGCCTGTCAGCTGGGGAGACGCGGCAGGTAATACAGGGGTTCTGCCGGACATTCGGCGCGAATGCGGAAGGGTTCGAAGACCGCCTGGCGGCCTATGCGGAACCATCCGAGGGTTGGCCCCGTCACCTCCATTTCGCGCAGGCGGTCCTCGGGCAGGAACTGCTTGGAACCCACGGAGACATGCAGGCCCTGGACTGGACCTTCCTGAATGCCGAGTTCCGAAAAAGCCGCGTTTCCTACTACAGGGACCAGCAAAGCCCCATGATGGAGTCAGCGAATGGCTTAACGGCAGCTGTCATGGCACAGTTCAGGGATGGCATGGAAATCTCTGACATCGTAAATGTGGTGAACAAATGCCAGCGCAAGGACAGTAATTTTTCATTGCCCAAGTCACTTTCCGGGAGTCCAGACCCCGTTCTGGACTTTATCTCGCATCTCGTGCATCAAGGCGCAATCCAGAAAAGCGATGATAGTACATACTATAGCCCCATACCCTCGTTTCGCAGTTTTCTGGTTAAACGGGGAAATCTTGATCCTGGCACTGAAAATGCCGCGCCTGGTGATTCTCGCCTTGACCCTTAAGCGGGGCTCCAACCGTTTATGGTGAGCAGATCAGCCTTCCGTATTTTGCCGGCAGGACAGAGATCTCCATCTCATTCGGGAATCAGGAATATTGATTCATCCTTATCCGGAAATAAATATCCAGTAGTGAGTAGTACGTGATGTCCATTCAACCAGACTCGGTTCTCGAGCAATACCTGAAACGATATCCCCAGACCCAATATCTGGACGCATATATACCGGACTTGAGCTGCATTATACGAGGCAAGCGATATCCGATTGAAGAAGCCGGCAAGCTGTTTCATGACGGAATGATGCTACCCGGCTCAACCTTTCTGTTGACGGTTAACGGTGATTCGGAAGATCCCGAAAATCTTGGTTATTCCGATGGCGATCCCGATGAGGTTGCGATACCCATTGTGGAAACCCTTGCTCCTTGTGCGTGGACTGGCTTGCCAACTGCCCAGATGATGTTGACCCTGACAGGGCTGGATGGTGCGCCCTACTACTATGAACCGCGCAATGTGCTAAGGAGGGTAATCGATCAGTTTGACTCGCTTGGCTTGCGCCCGGTTGTGGCTCTCGAACCGGAGTTTTACCTGCTGGAACCTGATATGGATGATGAAACCGGCCCGGTACCCGCTCACTTGCCATCGACCGGCAAGCAGCCGACCGCAACCCAAGTCTACAGCATTGACGAAGTCGAGGAATTTGGCAACTATTTCCACCAGGTGGTTTCGGCTTGCAAGGATCAGGGAATTCGAATCAGCGCGATCTCCAAGGAATATTCGCCAGGGCAGTTTGAACTGAACCTGCATCATGTCGATGATGCAGTGTTGGCTGCCGATCAGTATATAATGTCGAGAAGGACCATTCAGGGTGTAGCCCGCACACGAAATATGCGTGCTGCCTTTATGGCGAAGCCGTTTCCCGAGCAGTCCGGAAGTGGTTTGCACGTTCATGTCAGCTTGCTGGATGAGAGCGGAAGGAACGTATTTGCAGGAAAAGGGCAATATGGAGAAATGGATTCGATCAGCGACCTGATGCGATATTCTCTGGGCGGAGTTCGTCAGACTCTGGCCGAGAGCATGGGAATATTTGCACCAAATGTGAACGCCTATCGGCGTTTCAGGCCAGACTCCTACGCACCGGTCCGCGATGACTGGGGGTTCGAAAATCGCTTCGTTGCATTCCGCATCCCGAAGAGCAGTCCCGAAGCACGGCGCATTGAGCATCGGGTCGCGGGTGCTGATGCAAATCCCTATCTCCTGATTGCGACGATTCTGGCTGGTGTCCATTATGGTATTCAGCAGAAAATCGATCCGGGACCGCCAACCATCGGCAATACCGTGGTTAGTCAGGGCAGAACCATCCCGGCCGAGATTGACCAGGCAATGGACCTGTCCAGAAAAAGTCAATTTCTGGCCGATTATCTTGGAGAACAGTATATGCGGGTATACACAACCTGCAAGCTTGAGGAATACAATACATTCAAGGCTTGCGAGACTCAGGAGTTTGCATGGTATGTCTGATTGCGACAATTCGCGTGGAATGAACGATTCCCGATATGACGGGTTGTTCGAGCCGATTCAAATCGGCCCGGTCACGGCGCGCAACCGGTTTTATCAGGTGCCGCATTGCAATGGACTGGGCCATGTGTTCCCCAAAGCCGAGGCTGCCATGCGTGGCATCAAGGCCGAAGGTGGGTGGGGAGTCGTATCCACTCAGGAAGTGGATATCCATCCGAGCACCGATGTCTCTCCCTATATTGAAGGGCGGCTCTGGGATGAGAAGGACATGCATCGACTGGCCTTGACAGTGGATGCGATTCATGAGCACAACTCACTTGCGGCGATTGAAATCACGCACAACGGACATGAGGCAACCAATCGACAGAGTCGTCTGCCACTGATGGCCGTCAGCGAGATGATTCCAGGGGCCAATCTGGATCCCGTGCAGGCCTACAAGATGACGCGCGAAGATATTGCCAACTTCCGATGCTGGCATCGACGTGCCGCGATCCGCGCAAGAGACATCGGTTTCGATATCGTCTACGTTTATGCAGCACACAGTCTGTCCCTGTTGGCACATTTTCTCTCGCGCAAGTTCAATAACCGAACCGATGAGTATGGCGGTTCCCTGGAAAACCGGGTCCGCCTGCTACGCGAGGTCCTTGATGATACGCATGATGCGGTTGGTGACCGGTGCGGGATTGCCCTCAGACTCGCGGTCAGGGAATTTCTGGGCCAGGATTCCCTGAGCGAGGATGAAGGGCGCGATGTCGTGGAAATGCTGGCCGATTTGCCAGACATCTGGGATGTCAACATTTCGGGCTGGATGCATGACTCCAAGTCTTCCCGCTTCTCAAATGAAGGCGATCAGGAGTCGTATATTGCCTTTGTGAAACAGATAACCGGCAAGCCAGTGGTTGGAGTTGGCCGCTTCACGTCTCCCGAGACCATGGTCGATCAAATCAGGCGTGGGGTGCTGGACATGATCGGGGCAGCCCGGCCTTCTATCGCCGATCCCTTTCTACCGGAGAAAATCCGTCAGGGCAGGCTTGAGGATATCCGCGAATGTATCGGGTGCAATATCTGCGTATCGGGCGACATGACCGTGTCGCCCATACGCTGTACCCAGAATCCGACCATGGGCGAAGAATACCGGAAAGACTGGCACCCCGAACAGATTGCCCCCAAAAGCTCGGAAGATTCGATTCTGGTGATTGGTGCAGGGCCTGCCGGGATTGAAGCGACAATGTCCCTCGGCAAGCGGGGATACCGTGTAGTGCTTGCCGAGGCATCCCGACATGCGGGCGGGCGGGTCGTTCGGGAATCCCGCCTGCCCGGACTTTCCGAATGGAGGAGGGTGGTTGATTATCGACTGGGACAAATCCAGCGCATGCGAAATGTGGAGATGTATTTCGAGAGCAAGCTGAACAAAGAGCAAGTACTTGAATTGGCCGATGAGTTGAAGTTTCAGCACATTCTCTGTGCGACGGGCTCAACATGGCATGCCGGAGGTATCGGCCGTACACACCGTACACCCCTCGATCTTGATGAGAGCGTAACCAGCGTAACACCGGATCAGATCATGGATGGTCAGAATATTTCGGGATCCGCCCTGGTTTTCGATGATGACCATTACTACATGGGGGGCGTGATTGCCGAAAAGCTGGCATCTTGTGGATGCCAGGTGACATTGGTCACACCTGAAGCCAATGTCTCGGCCTGGACCCAGAATACCCTCGAACAGACCTTTATCGAAAAGCGCCTGCATGATCTCGATGTGCGATTGATTGAAAAACATGCCCTCATTTCACTCCGGGATCAACAAGCCATCATTCAGCATGTGGTCAGTCAAGAACAACGAACCCTGCTCATCCACAACCTGATCCTGGTAACGGCAAGGGAACCCAGTCAGCAGCTGTATTTTTCGCTGAAAGACGATCCCGAGGCCATCCAGGAAAGAGGCATCCATTCAGTCACCAGAATCGGGGACTGTCTTGCGCCATCAACCATTGCGGCTGCGGTGTATGCCGGGCATTTGTATGCCCGCAACTTCGATGAACCGGTGAATATTGACGAAGTCCCGTACAGGCGCGAATACACGGAAATCTAAATCGGCAATGAGCCCGATCATCGGTTTGCCTCGCGGATCGTCAATCAGGACCCACCGGCGATTCTGGCTGAATCATTTTCGGGTATCCGGTCGCAGTCGCGGTTACCGTGGTGCTTACAAACAGTTCGCCGTCTATATCGTGCTTGACATGATTGGCATCATGGTCGATGCTGGTTTCAATTCGGGTTGCGCCGGCGGCAATCGCCAGGCTTTCTGCTTCCTCCCGCGCCATATTCTCGGCGATATTCACTGCCTCCTGTAAATTTGAAAAGCGCATCGGCTGGCCCCTGTGAAATAGGTAAAACACCCCGAATTCGGGCTGTGTCACATTAATCTGCGAGGTTTGTACCACTGTACCCAATGCCGCGCCGACCGCATTTGCAACTTCCCCGTGCTCTGGCAGTACAAGATCCACTCCCAGGCGCTTCGAGACATCCGGAAAATAATCTGCAGCCGGACCGCCAACTGCAATCACTGAATGGTTACGCGAGAAATTAAGTTCAAATAGCGGCTCTCCAGATCCCTGGAACCGGGGATTCAATATGATGTCAGCCAGGATATTGGTCATTTTGCCGGTTTGTGCTTCGGACAGTTTTTCCAGTTGGTGGAGTCCGGCCTCAATCAGTTTCTGGCTGATCTTTTGTGTGACGGTGTCAAAAATCTGCTGGCTTGGAGATACTGGATCATCGTCTTTCCAGTTGCCGAATCCGTACAGGTGGCGCATCTGTCGAGCCCAGATTTTGGCACCGATGGCGGCGGCCTCATTATTCCAATGCTGGCTCATGCCGAGCACATGGGTGGCATCGGAAGGGGTAAACCCGCTATAGACCACCAACCCCAGGCGTTCGAGGCGGGCCAGTGCCCGCAAATGCATGCGATTAGTGATCGCCAGTTGGTCCAGTTCAACAGGGCCCTGCACAAGCGACTCCCAAACCTCTCTCTCGGTCGGATCAAGATTGTCGATCAGAATCCGGTTCATCTGAAGCTGTACGGCAAACCGGTTGTTGCGCGGAGTAGGTCCTTCACGATACTGGGCATACAGTTTCTCAAGAACCTCGGGATATTGATGAGCCAACAGACTGATCGGCACAATCCTTCGCTCGGAAATATCGAGTCCGGCCTTGAATCGCAACTCACTATCGCCCCCCAGTCCAATCGAAATTACCCGGATGGCTTCAACCATTGGCCGCCAGTCTCCGATTCTCGCGCCGTCATGGCATAAATCCGGGCGACCTTTGTAGACGACGCAGATATCGGTTGTGGTACCGCCCATGTCAACCACGATGGCATCTTTCTTTTCACTCAGTGCACACGCGCCGATCACGCTTGCAGCAGGTCCAGACAAGACCGTCGAGACTGGATATTTACGGGCGATCTGGGCGTTAACCAGGGAGCCGTCGCCCTTGACAATCATCAACGGCGCATGGATCGATTTCTTGGCGAGAATGCTTTCGACAGAATCAATCAGCTTCTGAATGTACAGCAGCATCCGGGCGTTCAGGGCTGTGGTCAAAGCCCGTCTCGGCGCCCCGAGACTGTTGGACAGTTCATGTCCGCACGCCACAGGCTTGCCCGAGATGTCATAGATCAGTTCCCGAATCTTTATTTCATGTTCCGGGTTGCGAATGGAAAAGATTGATGAGACTGCAAATGCGGAAACCTTGTTCTGGTATGCTGCTATCAGTTTTTCCAGCCTGGCTGCGTCAAGCGGAACCAGCTCTTCACCGGTCGCGCCATGCCCGCCATCAATGATCGAAATCATTTTGTCTTCCAGGATTTCAGTCAGTCCGCTTTGCTCCACCTGCTGGGGCTTGTAGCCGGCCAGAATGACGCCGACCGGTGATCCGCGGCCTTCAACGACCGAGTTGGTTGACAGGGTAGTCGACAAGGCAACCAGGCCAATTCCCTGAAGGTCAATTCCTGTCAGTCCATCAAGTGCCTGCTCGATGCCTTCGGTCAGGTCAAACGGGGTGGTCAGGCTCTTGCATTTGGCGACAATCCGTCTTGCAGAATCAACCATCACTGCATCGGTATAGGTTCCCCCTGTATCAATTCCGAGCTGGTAGGTCATGGGATTCCCTGCGGTGTATTGTGTCCAAAATGAGCATTGCAGCCCGTTTGATGTCGATTGCAAATGCCGGGCTGGATGCGCATCAGAGACGCCTTGACATGTTCTTGATATATGCCTTCATGTGAAACTCTGTCTGAGACTGCTGATACCTGAACCCGCTGGCATACGGACAGGAAAGTCGGGCCTGGCAGCCTGTCCTGCAATCGGTGTTCTGCCCTGCCGCAAGATGGGTATAGCAGGCTCTGGCATCAAATTCCATTTCTACCTCGAAGGCATTGACCGGACAGGCCGTAATGCAGGGTTGATCCGGACATGTAGCGCAGACATCAGCCGGATTGCCGGAGTCGATCTCAATATCAAAAGGCAAGGCAATGGCAAACCGGTAGGCATGCCAGAGCCCATATTTCGGATGCATCAACATACCCAACCGGGAATTCACTAACGACTCGGCTTTTCTGGCCCACCTCAGAAATGGACGATAAGGCGGTCCGCCAAATGGGAACAATGCCAGACCTTCCAGTTGACTGGCCAGTTTCCTGCCAATACGCTGACTCCAGCGATCCAGAGCATCGGGCCTGTCATCGCTATATTCTTCCGATAAGGAAAACGTCTTCCAGATCGACGAGCCAACGTTGCCAAACAATATCAATGTTCGAGCTGGGGTTTGCTCATTGATTTGCGGAACGTCATCTTCATCCTGAACCGCAAGCCCACCACGAACGAACAGCCCATATCGACCTGCAAGGGATTCGATGTGATTCAGGGTCTGCATGCTGGCTTTGACGGATTCGGACACCATACTATCCTTCGGGCAATGGCATGAAGGATTTAGAAAAGGGAATTATAACCATAAGCAACAAAACGGGTCCGTCTTCACCTGAATGGCCAAGTTATCCGCCGCGGTCCGCTTGACGTGAAGCCCACGCGGGATCGGATCACGACGTCCAGTATGTATTTGCAGCCATCCCTGTCCGTCCGCCGCCACTGGCCTGATAAATTGTGCGCCCTGCACAGGCACGCCCTTTCCTCTGCCTGCGTCAAGTCAACGGCAAAGCATCCACCGGCATCCCGTTCCACCTCGTCATGCCATTGAACGAGCCTGTTCGGATCGATCGGCGCCCGCAAGCAGGGCTGGACAAGCGGCATGCCAGTATTCCCACCATCAATAACTGCGGTGTAGCGCGTGTGCTGTTTTGGGCTGCTGAAACTCTGGGCCCCTGCCAGCACGGTCTGCGTGGGCAATGACATGGCGCAACCGAGGGTGCACCGGCCACCAACCTCGGACACGCCGTTTTCCATCATACTGAGATAAGTCCAAAAATTATTAATGGCGTTGTTTTCAGCAAAAGTTCGGATTGTGGGAAGAATCAGCTCTGACGTAGAGAGCTGGACCGCGTCCTTTGTCAGGGTTCC
>JAPYNK010000189.1 GCA_028285825.1 Arenicellales bacterium
ACCGCACCTCCCCAAAATGCATTATCAACAATGACCAAACCACCCGGTCGCAATAGTTGCAGGGAACATTCATAGTAGGCAATGCCATTTTCCTTGTCGGCATCAATGAAGACCATGTCGACGGCTTCCTTGAAGCCTGATTCCAGTAATTCATGCAGAGTATCCAGAGCCGGCGCAAGACGAAGATCGATCTTTTCACTCACACCGGCACGTTCCCAATAGGGTCGGCCAACCAATGTCCATTCCCTGGAGATATCGCAGGCAATCAACCTGCCATCCGCTGGCAATGCCTGTGCCATTGCTAAAGCACTATAACCTGTAAAGGTTCCAATCTCGACTATGGTCGTAGCTCCCATCAGCTTGACCATTAATGCCATAAATTGCCCCTGGTCCGGAGAAATCTGCATCATGGAATGCTCCATGTTAGACGTTGTCTCTCGAAGCAAGTACAAGGCTTCGGACTCATCAAGCGTGTTGTCCAGAATGTAGTGGTACATTTGTTCTGGGTTCTGGACTGGGTTCTTGGCCATAATCCTAATCGCTGTACAAGGTTTCAGAAAAACAATATGACACTGTTTTCCGATGGTTTACTGATAGTACCAATATCCACCATCACCCGGCAGGGGATGGGGCTTCCTACTCTACAGATAACCAGTATTACGAAAATTCTACTCGATAAATTGCAGAACCTGAATAAATCCGCCTTGCCCAAGAGCATAAAGGGATCTCGCCTTTTACCGGTGACGCAGGGTCAGGAATTCGCTATGAAGTGGATTAGCACAACCTTGCAATACTGCCATCTTCGCCAGCGAGTACCGCTTCAAGATACGCTGTCTGCCCGTCTTCTAATCCATGAATCGTTACCTCTTCCCTTGCACCAATAGCCTCTAATCCATCGCCAAGCCACTCGGGGTGGTGATGATAAAGCTGTAACGATACGATTTTCCATCCCAGGTCTGCCATTCTGATGGCTGGGTGAAAATCAACCTCCCACTGCATGCAAAGCGGGATAAAACCAGCGGCAGGCATGGTTCCATCCTTGCGAAACGCGACCCTCCATCGCAATTCGTCACGGCTAGCCGAAATGATTTCTCCGAGTAGTACTGCGGACTTTCTAGCCAGTGATTCAAGATCAGGCGTATTAATGGCCCATGTCAGCAATCTAGGCGACTTTTCAAGGGCATCTCTAACACATGGATCATCTAATCCAAACCAACGGGGGTGGTCAGGAGGATCCAGTGACCGATCAATGGAAATCACTTCAAGATAGACATGTTCGCCCAAAGCCATGACCGAGTTGTGTGTGCCCATGAATTTGTGTTGTCCACCCCGCGGTATATCGACCCCCAGTTTGTCCCGAATATACGAAACCCCCTGATCGTGGCTTTTCGCAGCAATGACGATATGATCCAATCTAGAAGACATCATTAATGTGAACTGTCCTGACGATTGATTGTGCTCAGGATTTATAGCGAGGCGATGGCGGGGCTATCTCTAGTGGAAATGGGACAGCAAGGCCAAATCCACTTCAACTCTGCTTGAGGCTGAAAATGAGCTGAAAGTACCCTTCTTCTGCAGAATATTATGAAGTTTGAGGCTCCAAACCTGTCTGAATAAGATCGGCAACTGATCGGCCAATCATATCAACACGAACGATGTCATCTATTCTGGAGGTGATAACGCCCATCGCGGAATCATCAACCAGGTCATTCCACAGTCCACATTCCGAAGCGAGGTTGATAATCATCGTATCTCGATAGGTCGGTTTTTCCTCACAAAGCAAAATACCAGCAACCCGGCGTCGAATGTCGCGAAAAGATTTCCCATCCTTCGTAGTAAAGTGATGACTGCCCATAACAAAGTAACGGCCACCAGAGCGATGTGCCAGAATGCCGCGAGCAACCAGAAGGTCGGACAGTTCCTGTTGAATGGTATCTGCCTGAGAAAACAGTCGGCTAAGCCAATCAGCTGCATCATGCCGGATTGCATTTTTCCCAATCCAGGATAACGCACGATTCAAAAATGTATATTCGGTTGGACAGGGGTTGATAATCACCAAACTTCCATTATCCACCTTGATCCGGTTTTGTTCACACAAATCCAGCAGAATTGCGCCAGCCATCATTCCACGTACGGCACGGGGGGACAGGTCATAATTGGCACATCCGTTGTCATAGTGCAGGATCAGCAGTAAGACTTCTTCGCTGATGGTGATCATGAAGGACTCATCAACGACTGGACTTGAATCATCTGTCACTTTTAGATTAGCTTCATTTTTCATGGTTCATCTTATTGAAGATAAGTATTTTTTCTTATTTTCTTTTGCATTATTGTTTCTTTTTTATTACTATATTATTACATTTTTATTTCAAATTATATTATAAATTCATGCAATCTTCAAAATTTCTTTCTCGGGCAAGGATGGCACCCTTCCATCCCTGCCGGTATCAATATCTATAAATTTTCCCGGATGTCTGCCAGAATGGCAGGTAGTTCGTCTGAAGAAAAAGCTGTCGGCCATGCAGGAGGCGGGAAGAAAAAGTGCGCTTCAATCCGATCCGGTGTGCGGTTATTCGCTACCGGAAACGGCAGTGGGCACTGGCAGCTCTATACCATGTGCCGCTTGCAGAACCGGCATGCAGCAGCATTCACAGCATTGCCCCATGAAGCATTGGGGAATTCAACGACCATCAAGGATATTCACAGAACTGGCTCCCCTGGCACATTCATGTTGCAAAAACAGGAAGGAGTCAGTTGAAATGCCTCAAGACAATCTCTCGCAATTTGGCGGCAACCACATCCGGTTGATGGCTGATCATTGAAACATGACCAAGCCCGGCAATCTCATGAAACACCCCATTCGGCACTAAATCGGCAACCACCCTGCACATGGCAGGCGCCGTTTGCACGTCCTCGGAAAATCCGATCACATGAAACGGTACCGGACAGTTCCTGAGCTGCTCCCGGCAGTCAAACTCCAGACAGGCTTCCCATTGAGCGATGAGGTCTGCCGGATCCCGATTCGCAAACCGATGGGTATATCGCTCCTTGATCTCTTCCCATAAAGCCGAATCATGGAGAGCTTTGGCCGGAAATGCATAAACAGCATAATGCGGAGCAAGAAAACTTTCAGGCAAACGGACTCCGGTCTTGCGCAGGTCGATCTCGGACTGCATCCAGTCCCGGGTAAAGCCATCAATGTAGGCCGCAGTACCCATGGGAATGGCCAGTTGAACCCTGTCCGGGAAATCGATGGCAACCTGCTGGGTAACAAGCCCTCCGAGCGAGAGTCCGGTTACTACAGCCTCGCCACCACAGATATTGTCAATGACGGCAGCACAATCCCTGGCATAATCAGCCATTGACCAGGGAGAAGGGGAACAAACCGTGTCACCCGCCCCTCGCGGATCATAGGCAATACAGCGAAACACATCCGATAATCTTGCAAACTGCTGTGAATATGCCTCCGCAGTTTGGTCGCCTCCAGGAATGAATATCACATCGGGGCCATCCCCTGCTACAACAACTCGCATGGTCACGTCATCAGCAGTTAGCGTCTGAGTTTGCGCGTTTTCGCCGAACCGGGGAAATGCACTCATACCAATTTCCTCTTTATCTCTTCACTCCACTCCTTCTTGAAGGAAAACCCAGCCTGGTCCCGGGCTTCCAAAGTAGCAAAAACCAACCATGATGATTTCCTGGCTCTCATCAGAACGAAACATTCCAGGTCTGCTGTCCAGCCACCACGTTTGTAGTGTTTCTCCCATCTAGCGTTGCCGCTTGCCGTGTTCGGATCGTCTGGATGAATGCTGTACATTTCATGCCCTGAAGAGCGAATCTCAATTCCCGTATGCAGATGCCTTTGGTGGCCTTCGCTGTTATAGATGCCGATCTTCTCTTCACCCGTAACCAAATCAATCGTTCGGGTTCGAAGATATGCACTCTTCTTGAGGATTTCCCGTTCCAGCGGTTTTGCGCCCTCCGGTTTCTGGAACGAATCAGGAACAGGATCACCCAGCCAGACCGGCAGATCGAGTTTTGTGTTTGCGAGTCGCAAGCTTGCTCGTTTCTGGGAAGGCCATACTACAGGCCAGTAGGCATTGGAGAGTGCCAGGCGAAGGCGGTGGCCTCTGGCAATCCGCTGCCCGCAGGCATTCAGCCTGATATGGACCCTGATCGGGCCTTTTGGAATCCGCTTCGGTTTTGCATGGCTTTCGCGATGGGTTAAATTCAGAACCCCATAGCTAATTCGTGTCGCTCGACCATAAGGGTCCACATCAGAGAGCACTGCTATCAAGTTGGCCTGCCTGACATTGGCTTCAACACTTGCAGTCATCTGCCAGTGAATGATCACTGGCAAAGAGGGTTTTTACCGTCTTGTCGGCATTGCCCCAATCAGAAGCACAGGTCCAATGGCCCGAACGAGTTTCATAATGAGCCGATGGCGGTACCGAATGCTGAATCCAAGCTCGAAGCTGTGGTTCATCCATGATGCCGGTATCAATCCCTTTGAGGTGCTGATCCCACCACCGCAGACATTCCTGGAGAAAACCGATGCGGGGCCCAGGCACCGCAAAATGCGGATATTTATGCCCCCAGGGACCAATCAATCCCTTGCGTGGGCAATTAAGGTTCTCCAGCATGCGCAGGACCGCATTCGTATAGCCATCAGCCCAGCCACCCACCAGATAGGTCGGCACTTCTATATCGCTGTAATTTTCACAGATCGAGCCGTGCGAGTAAAAATCACTGCGGACCTGATGTCTTATCCAGTCAATCAGCCAAAGCCCGTTGTTTTCAAGCCGCTCCAGCCACATCGATCGCCAGCGATCGCCAACGATCGCAGGATCCGGCGGCGTGTTCACAATCGAAAATGCTGTCGCTGCCCATGCCAGCTTTTCAGTGAGCATCGCACCACCCATAAAATGAATGTCGTCGGCATAGCGATCATCCGTAGAGCAGAGCGAAATAACCGCACCCAGGGATTTGGGCCGGCATGCAGCCATCTGAAGTCCATTGAAACCGCCCCAGGAGATACCGATCATGCCCACCTTGCCGGAACACCAGGACTGATTCGAGAGCCATTCGATAACCGCCAGACAGTCTTCCTGTTCCTGAATCAGGTATTCACCTCGACATACGCCCTCACTATCTCCCGTTCCACGCATGTCAACACGAACGCCGGCATATCCGAATCCGGCAAAATACGGGTGTGTAAGATGATCTCTCTCCACAGTACCATCCCGCTTGCGATAAGGCAGATATTCCAAAATCGCAGGCACAGGATCATTGTCGGCATCAATGGGCAGCCAGATTCGGGCAGCAAGATTTGTGCCATCGGGCATTGGAATCCAGATATTTTCAATTTCCCGTATCTTCCGGGGAAATTTGGTTCGAATAGACAGTTCGGAAATCATGAGAGCTCCCGTGAATACAGACAAAATAAAAACTGCCCGCTCACCCCTTCGGAGGCGGTCGGGCGCCCGGCTCAAGCGGAACATGACACGCCACTCTCTTCAGCTGACCACCTTCAAGATAGGGGGACTCGTTGAAGCAGCGTTGCTGAACCCACGGACAACGGGTATGAAATTCACAGCCTGCAGGCCTATCGAGCAATGAAGGCACTTCCGAAGACAGTAGAATACGGTCATGAACCTTGTCCGGGTCGGGATTTGGTGTCGCACTCAGTAACGTGGCAGTATAGGGATGGGCAGGCGCGCGAAATACCTCCTCGGTACTGCCCGTCTCTACAATCCGTCCGAGGTACATGACTGCCATGCGGTCTGCAACATGATGAACCACATGAAGATTGTGGGATATGAAAATCATGGACAATCCAAGCTGCTCTCTCAGATCATTGAGAAGATTAAGAACTTCCCCCTGTACCGATACATCAAGTCCGGCAGTTGGTTCATCGGCAATGATCAGTTTTGGATCCAGCGCAATGGCGCGCGCGACACCAATGCGTCTTGCCTGTCCTCCAGACAGCTGATGGGGGTAACGATCCGCAAAATCACCAGGCAATCCCACAAGAGAGAGAAGGCGCTGGACTTCCTTCTTCAGGTTTTTCCCGATTTTATGGATGACAAAGGGTTCGGCAACGAGATCGCCAACTTTCATGCGGGGAGATAGTGAGCCCACGGGATCCTGAAACATCATCGACATGTGGCGGCGTAGCGGTTGCACGGCCCGGGCACGGGAAACCTCGACTTTTTTACCCATAAACGATACTTCGCCTCCAGATATTGCCTGCAATCCATTGATCGCATGTGCCAATGTAGTCTTGCCGGAACCGCTTTCACCAACAATCGCAAAGGTCTCGCCTTGTGACAAGTCAAAGCTTACTCTCGCCACCGCCAGAATGGTTCGCCGGTCGAACCAGGGTCCGACCCGAAAAGCAACCTCCAGATCCTGAACCGATAGAATCATTGGAACAGCCTGTGGCAGCGGACATGATGACCTTCAGTCTCAACTTCAGCCGGTACAGTCTTGCAGACTTCTTCGCAAAACTGGCAGCGCGAGCGAAATATGCAGCCTTCCTGATCCCGTCTCAGATCAGGAATCTCACCCGGAATTGTTGGCAAATGCCGGGTACGCAAAGTTTGACTTGCCGGATCGCAATCAAGCAGGCGTTGCGTATAGGGATGCCAGGGATCATGAAAGATCTGGCGGGCCGATCCACGCTCTAGTACCTCGCCTGCATACATCACAACCACCTCATCGCAAAGCTCGGCGACAAGCCCGAGATGATGGGAAATGAATAGCATCGAGCACTTGATTTGAGATTGCAGCTCCTTGAGCAGATTGATGATGGCCACTTCAAGTGTCGCATCCAGTGCCGTGGTAGGTTCGTCAGCAATGAGCAAGGCAGGTTCCATCATCATGGCCATGGCGATTGCAATCCGCTGCTTCATTCCGCCGGAAAACTCATGCGGATAACGCTTCAGGGCAGATTCCGGGTCCGGAATGCGGACACGCCGCAGCATCTCAATTGACCTTGCATTTTTCTTCTTTCGGCTCAGATCAGAGCGGTACTGAATATGCAGCATCTGCTCAGCGATCGACAGGACCGGATTCAAGGCATCCATGGGATCCTGGAAAACCGTGGATATTCGCGAGCCTCTTATCCCCTGCATTTGCGACAGGTTGAGCTGGGCAAGGTCACGCCCTTCAAACTGGATGCTTCCCGTATCGATGCTGCCGTTTTCAGGAAGCAGCCGTAAAATGCTGTTGATCAACGTTGATTTTCCGCAGCCGGATTCACCAACCACTCCGACAATGCAGTATTCGGGAATATCTATCGATACATTCTTCAGGGCTCGCAGAAAACCACCCCCTGTCGCAAAGGCAACATTGAGGTTTTGTATCTCCAGAACATTCATGCCCGCCTCTTCAAGCGGGGGTCAAAAATATCACGCAAAGTCTCGCCCAGAAAAGTGAATCCCAAAGTGGTCAGAATGATTGGCACCCCTCCGGCTATGGCAATCCATGGCGTATCGCGGATTGCCGTAAACCCATCGTTCAGTATCGCGCCCCAGGATGGCGTTGGCGGGCGAACTCCCAAACCAAGAAAACTCATCCCAGCCTCGATGGCAATGACCACCGGAATATCCATTGATGCCAGGATAAGTAGTGGTCCGATTGAATTCGGCAAGATGTGAACACGCAGTACTCGGGCGGTACTCGCTCCCATGCTTTGTGCCGAGGTAACGAATTGAGAAGACTTCAAAGCCAGTGTCTGGGTTCGGATTATGCGAGCATAGCCAGGTACATTGACCAGAACCACGACAATCATTACTGCGGTCAGTGATGGGCCAAACAGGGTCACCAGAGCCAGTGCCAGCATCACGGTCGGAAAACTCTTGATTGCATCGAACAGAAGAATCATCAAATTGTCCAGCCAGCGTGGCCCATATCCTGCTATCAAGCCGAGGATCACTCCGATGAGTAGTGAGGCCGCTATGGAGACCAGGGCAACCGATAATGCAATCTGTCCTCCATGAAGCACCCGTGAGAACAGGTCCCGGCCCAATTGATCGGTGCCCATAAGATGAACCACTGAAGGCTCCAGAAAGCGATCTCTAGGCGAGATGCGCGTGGGCTCAAAGGCAGTCAGAAAATCAGCAAAAATAGCACCGGCAATCATGCCGACAACCATGATCAACCCAACCGCGCCTAATGGTTCGGCAACAACGCGCCGCAATGAGCCCAGATGTTTAGAGACGACTTCGAACACGAGGATCAAGATATCCGACAATCAGGTCCGCGACCAGGTTAATGGCAATAAACAAGGCCGTGGTTACCAAAACAGCACCGGAAACCAGGGGGAAATTCCGTGTCAGAATCGCATCATAAACCAGTTTGCCGACTCCGGGACGGGCGAACACGATTTCTGCAAAAACAGCCGATGAAAGCATCTGTCCAATGCCAACGCCTAACAGGGTAACCGTTGGCAAGATAGCGATCGACAGCGCATAGCGGTAAGTGATCTGTCGATCCGGAAGTCCAAATGCTCGAGCAGTGCGGATGTGCGGGGCTTCCAACACTTCCAGCATGGAAGCACGAACCATGCGTGCAATATAGCCCACCCATCCAAGCCCCACCGCTAAAGACGGGAGAATCAAGTGCAGCAGCTGATCGCCAAGATTGCCGGGGTCTCCTGCCCCGATAGCAGGTAGCCACCGCAGGGATACGGCAAAAATCAAGAGAGCATAAATGGCGATCACGAAAGACGGAACTGCAATCACTGCCACACTGAACACGCCAATCAACCGGTCTGCCAGTCCGCCGCGCTTCACGGCTGTCCAGCATCCGAGTGGAATGCCCAGGGCAATCGACCAAACCATGCCACCGGTTATCAGTGCCAGCGTCCATGGGAGTTGTTCCATAACGACATGGAACACGGGTCGATTTGACAGGATTTCAGTTCCCAGATCTCCCTGCCATGCATTCACGAAGAAGTTCCAGAACTGAATCCAGACCGGTTGATCGAGACCCATTTTTACCAGCAATGCTTCCCGCATGGCCTCCGTTGCGCGCGGACCCAGGGCCACCGAAGCGGGGTCGCCGGGAATGAGATAGATCATCGTGAACAACAGGAACATGGCGACCGACACGATGAGAACGGCCAAAGCCAGCCGTTTGAGAGAATAAATCAGCATTAGCGAATTATCGGGCAGCCCCGGAGGAAGGCTGCCCGATACCGGCTAAGCAGGCTTGAATTCGGAAAAAAGTGATTCTCCGTTGGGTTTCAGTCCTGGTACGAGAGTATTGCGATGGATGGCTCCGACCACTTCGTGAGTGAGAAAGACATAACAGCCACTCTCATCCATCAAGCCCTGCATTTTCCTGTAGATCTCATCGCGTTTGGCAAAATCGCTTTCAACCAGTCCCTGTTCATGCAGTGCCTTGTACTCGGCATTGTTGAAACGTTCCCAGTTCCACACGCCAACCTGCTCGGGAGTGAACCATACCGTAGCCCAGCTTGGATCAGGCTGCATTGAGAAACGGCTGAGCACAAGCTGAAGCTTGTTCCAGTAATCACCATCCTTGGAACCCAGGCTCCAGAATGTTCCGCTGTCATTCTGCTTGATTTCACAGGCAATGCCGACATCGGCCAGATTGGCCTGAATGACCTGTGCGGCAGTCAGGCGTTCGGACTGGTTGAGAATATCCAGAGTTACCGAAAGGCTGTTGGCTCCTTCCTGATCAAGCAGGGCACGGGCCCTGTCGGGATCATATTCATAGGTAACGCTATCACGGCTACCCGGAAGTCCGGGAGCAATAATTCCATTACCGACTGAAGCGGCACCAAAATAGGCAGCATCCACTACGCCTTGCCGATCAACCGCATGTTGGACAGCGCGGCGAATATTGGGATTTGTGAAAGGCTCGACATCCTGATTTATGCCCAGCCAGACGTATGCAAGGGAAGGTTTCTCCAGCACCACCGACCCAGCAGGAGGATTCGCCTTTAGCCTCGGCAGTGAAGACACTGACGTCCATGTGTAGTCCAGGTCGCCTGCCTCGAACCCTCGTTCAGCGGTAGCCGGATCTTCAATAGGGAGTATGTGAATTTCATCAAAGCCGCCAGGCTCATGTGCCCAGTCGGGATTGCGTTTCAGCACGGTTTTTTGCTTGGGCTGCCAATCGGTCAGGATGTACTGCCCTGACTGAGCCACTGGCTGAGTAGTAACTTTGTCACCCAGTTCTTCCATGGCCCGCTTCGACAGGATACACGATGCCGGAGTCGGCAACGTGGTTGTCCACAGGGGCACGAATTTGTTCTTGAGGTGAATCAGTCCCGACAGCTTGTCCTTGACTTCGACTTCCTTGAGGGCTGACCAGTCCCCTGCGTATGGACTTTCCATGGCGGGGTCAGCAATTCGCTCAATCGAAAATTTCACGTCTTCAGCGGTCATTTGACCATAGCCGTCGGTAAATCCAATATTGTCTTTTAGCGTGAATGCAATCGTCACATCATCAAGTTGTTCGATGGAATCCACGGCGATGGCTTTCCAGCCCCAGGTATCCCCTGCCTGAGGAATGACCATGGGCGCAAAGATCGAGCGAATGATGTCATCTTCCGGTAACGCCAAGCGGTATGCCGGATCGAGTATTTGAAGGTCCGAATAGGATCGAAGCGTAAGGACCGAACCATCCTGGGAAAATGCAAATCGAGGTGCCATCGCCGTGACTGCACCAAATGCACCTGCGGCAGCCAGGAAGGAACGCCGCGTCATAGTGTATCGTTTCATGATTTTTCACCTAGTTTCATTGTTGATGCCAGAGATTGATAGCCTGGCTCACGGCCGTTGGCCATTCAGATCAAAATATGCGGTAATCGTCCGTAATCCAAGTCCTGAATGACCAACAACAGGGAGTCAACCCGCCAGAAGACCCGGACCCAACCATTAACCGAACTGATTATATAGAATAACGAGATATGTCAGTCATGCTGAAACGGTATATTGCACCCGACTGAGCGGGGCTGGGTTCGTTTGGTACGATTTAGGTTTAACCCACTATCTGGTAGACATAATGCGAACCCGTCAATTTGACATCCAGTGATGCGCAAGGGTTGATCCTTTTTCCAGTAGTACTAAGGATCAGGACCTATGGAATCGTGTTCGATGCGCCAGAATTGGCATATATAGGAATGCTGCATCATGGCGGCAATCTCATGGTGCTTCAAGATGCTCCACAAGCCGAATTCAGTTGCTGCAGTGGCTCGAATAATGGGGATGGTTCGATAGCATTGGGGCGCTGAGGAAAGTGGCAGTCGGTATCGGTACCGGATATGGCGGACGCATGAAAGTCAGTCGGCTATTCCTGCTTTGGCCGGGCTGTTGATACCGCAACAGAGGAAACCTACATTGAAAAAAAGTCAAGACGCCCATCATGTCGAGCATTGCTGGATTCCCATGCCCGACAATGTCCGCTTGTCTGCCCGCATCTGGTGGCCTCAGGATTCTGGTCCCTTCCCTGCCATCCTCGAGTACATACCTTATCGCAAACGCGATATGGTACGTGCCAGAGATGAACGCAATCACCCCTTTTTCTCACAGCATGGTTATGTTTGCCTGCGGGTCGATATGCGGGGCTCGGGGGACAGTGAAGGTCACATGCATGACATGTATACGGAACATGAACAGTCTGATGCCCGTGATCTCATCAACTGGATTGCAGAACAGGACTGGTGCAACGGCAATGTAGGCATGTTCGGCACATCATGGGGTGGTACTGCAAGTCTGCAAGCGGCTATCGATGCGCCTGCTCCACTGAAAGCGGTGATTGCCAATTCAGCAACAATTGATCGATTCGAAGATGACATACACTGGATGGGCGGAATCATGCTGTCTGATACCTGTGAGTGGGGAACCGCTCTTCCGGTTATTCTTGGTGCCCCGCCTGATGCTTCTAATGTTGGCGATCAGTGGAAGCAGCAATGGCTTGAACGTCTTCAAGGCCTCGCATTTCCTCTTGACAACTGGATTCGGCATAATGTCCGGGGCGAATACTGGAGAAACGGGTCTTTG
>JAPYNK010000019.1 GCA_028285825.1 Arenicellales bacterium
CCTCTCCTTCATCAGCCGGTACAGGTAGCCCGGCTCCCCGGACTCGAACCAGTACTCCCGGAATTCGCGCTCGCTGAACAGGTGCAGGATGTCGTGCGGGTTGTAGAGCCGCTCCTCGCCGAGCCAGTGGTAGCCGTTGTACCACCGGCGGATCTCGTCCCGGCCGAGCCCCCCGAGTTCCGGGGCGAACACGGTGTCGAGATCGCGGTCCGTGTATCCGCAGATGGCTGCATAACGTGGAGACAGGCTGATGTCGGTGAGATTGTTGAGGCCCGAGGAAAAGCTGGCCTTGGAGAACATCGTGATACCGGTGACGAAGACAAGGCGGATGTATTGTCCGCTACCCTTGATCATGCTGTAAATTCCCTTCAGGCAATCCCGGTTCGCCCTCGCCATCTCCGGATTCTCCAGCACATCCAGCACCGGCTTGTCGTATTCGTCGACCAGTACCACCACCCGCTGACCAGTCGTTCGATGCAGCCGCCGCAGGATGTTCTGCAGTCGCTCCGGGCCAGTTCGTACCGGAGGCAGGGATTCCAGATTGAAATCCTCCTCAATATTGTGCAGTTGGTGGAGCACATTGTCCTCAAGGTGCTCGAGGTCACCGTAGCTCGAATCGAAACTCAGGCGGACAACCGGATGCCTGACAGTCCAGTCCCAGTGTTCGTGGATGTCCAGACCCCGGAACAGCGGCTCGTTGCCCTCGAACAGTTCCTGCAGGGTATCGACCAGCAGGCTCTTGCCAAAGCGCCGGGGACGGGAGAGAAAGTAGTGTCGCCCGCTCCGAATCAGCTCCCGGATCAGGGGCGTCTTGTCGACGTAGTAACAGCCCTCTTCGCGAAGAATGGAAAAGGTCTGAATCCCAATTGGTAGCGGACGTCGTTCGATGGTAGGCTCCCTGATCATAATGAAGGGCATGCTGGCATGATCAAATTTCCGGCTTTCAGGCGTTTCAAGTGTATGGTGTTGCGGACCAGTCAATTGTATATGGATAAGTCACGGATGTCTAAACCTGTACAGGATTGCAAGGGCGGCACCTGCCGGAAAGGCAATGGCGTGATCGACCGAATGGTGATGGAATGTGGGGCTGCACGGTATTTTGCTGATCCACATGCTTGATACCAGGGTCATTTCTCCTGTATTTTCCTGCAGCCATTTACTGCATCACGGGCCAATGCGCATCGAACAGGGTCATGAGGAATTCCGACTGGAATATTCATCAAATTCGGCATTTTTTCAATTGCTACTTGCGACAATCTTTGTCACAATACCTCATAACCAATAAGTAAATTCGTCCTGACAAGCATCAGAGATTTGTTCACCAAGCAGGAGATAACCAAATGCTACGATCCCTAAACATCAACCCCGACAAGTGTACAGGCTGTCTACAGTGTGAAATGGCCTGCTCCTACGAGAATGAAGGAGTATTCAATCCCGCAAAGTCCCGCATAAAGATTTTCACCTTTCACGAAGAAGGACGCTTTGTGCCCTACACCTGCACCCAGTGCGATGAAGCGTGGTGCCTGCATGCCTGCCCCGTTGAAGCAATAAAGATGAACCGGGAAACCGGAGCCATGGAAGTTCTCGATGCGGTCTGCGTTGGCTGCAAGGTCTGCACTATCGCCTGTCCGTTCGGGACAGTCAATTACAACCAGACCACCGGCAAGGTCATCAAGTGCGATCTGTGCGGCGGCGACCCCCAGTGTGCGGTAGCCTGTCCCACCGAGGCAATTACCTATGTCGATGCGGATGCCACAGGCCTCGAAAAAATGCGGGCCTGGGCCGCCAAGACCGATAACCAAGCCCACGCTAACTGAGGAGGAACATCATGAGCTGGACAAGAAAAATTCTGAGAGTGAATCTCACCGAAGGATCAATCAGCGAAGAGCCCCTCAATATGGAATGGGCCGACCAGTATATTGGTCAACGCGGTCTTGCAACCCGCTATTTTGTTGAAGAGACGGATCCCAGGTGCGATCCACTGGGGCCGGACAACAAGCTGATTTTTGCCACGGGCCCCTTGACCGGGACCATGGCTTCGACTGGCGGTCGGTACTCGGTGATCACCAAGGGACCTCTGACCGGGGCCATTGCATGCTCAAATTCCGGCGGGTTCATTGGAGCAGAACTCAAGTCGGCCGGCTGGGACATGGTGATTTGCGAAGGCCGCTCGCCCGGCCCGGTGATGCTCCATATCGTCGACGACAGGGTCGAGCTATTGCCGGCAGACGACCTCTGGGGCAAGTCGGTATGGGATACCGACAAGCTTATCCACCAGAAGCTGAATGATCCGCAAATCCGGATTGCTGCCGTTGGCCGCTCTGCGGAAGCAGGCTGCCTGTATGCTGCCGTGATCAATGACCTGCACCGGGCTGCTGGCCGTTCCGGCGTCGGTACGGTAATGGCATCAAAAAACCTGAAGGCCATGGCAGTGCGGGGCACGCTGGGCGTTGGCAATGTCCGGGATCCCGGACAGTTCATGCAGGTCACCGCCGAGCAGAAAAAAGTGCTTGCAGAAAATGCGGTCACCGGTCAGGGGCTGCCGGCCATGGGAACCCAGGTTCTGATGAACGTGATCAACGAGATCGGAGCACTTCCGACGAATAACATGCGCGAGGTGCAGTTCAGCGATGCCAACAAGATCAGTGCCGAGGCCATGGCAACTTCGTATGCAATGAAGACGGCTTTGATCCCATTTCCTTTGGTGCCACTGTGGCGGCTGCCATGGAACTGTTTGAAGAAGGCGTCATCACGACCGACCAGACTGATGGCATAGAGCTGCGCTTTGGTTCTGCGGAAGCGCTGACCCAGTGTGCCGAGAAAGTCGCCACCGGCGAGGGATTCGGCGCCATTCTGGGGATGGGCTCCAAACGCATGTGTGAAAAATACGGCCGTCCGGAATTGTCAATGACCGTGAAGGGTCAGGAATTCCCGGCTTACGATCCACGAGGCGTACAGGGCATGGGCCTGACTTATGCAACTTCCAATCGCGGCGCTTGCCACTTGAGAAGCTACACCGTGGCTTCGGAAGTGCTGGGCATTCCCGAGAAGACGGATCCCCTGTCGGTCGAAGGCAAGGCCGGTCTTGTCAAGGCATTTCAGGATGCCACTGCGGCGGTTGATTCAACCGGTCTCTGCGTATTCACAACCTTTGCCTGGTCTCTGGACAATATCGCTCCGCAGGTGGATGCAGCCTGTGAAGGCGGCTGGACTGCCGAAAAACTGCTGGAAGCGGGAGAGCGCATCTGGAATCTCGAGCGCGATTACAACATGCGTGCAGGATTGACCGGAGCCCATGACAGCCTGCCCAGGCGATTGCTCAAGGATGCGGCCAACACCGGTCCTGCAGAAGGCAAGGTTGCCGGTCTTGACGTGATGTTGCCGGAATACTATCAGATCAGGGGCTGGACATCGGATGGTCAGCTAACTGACGAGACCCGAAGCAAGTTCGGATTGCCGGCATGACCTATGTGATCGTGGGTGCAGGCCCTGCGGGGGTCGTAGCGGCGGAGACCATCTGCAAGCTTGACCCCGGCGGCCAGGTGGTGATGGTTGGCGATGAGCCGGATCCGCCATACTCCCGCATGGCCATTCCCTATCTGCTCATCAACAACATTGATGAGCAGGGGACTTACCTGAGGAAGGACCCGGAGCATTTCGAAAATGCCATCAGGCACATGCACGGGTTTGCCGAGTCAGTTGATGCGGATGCGAAAACCCTGCATCTCACCGATGGTCGGAAAATCGACTATGAGTCACTGCTGGTCGCAACCGGTTCCAAACCGATTCTGCCGCCAGTGCCGGGTATAGATGGCGAGAGGGTTACCACCTGCTGGACCCTGGAAGATGCCCGCAAAATCATGGCTACACTAAAGCCCGGTGCCTCTGTGGTATTGATTGGTGCAGGGTTTATCGGCTGCATCATCCTGGAGGCGCTGGTCTCGTCCGGAGCGAATCTGACAGTGGTCGAGATGGGAGACAGAATGGTCCCCCGCATGCTCAATGAAGTCAGCGGCGAACTGCTCAGGGAATGAGTAGCGGTTGATCGACACATGTGTTCATCGGTCCCGGGCATCTATGCAGCCGGCGATGCGGCCTGCGGTCTGGATTTTTCGACTGGCGATTACTCGGTGCAGGCCGTTCAGCCGACCGCAGTGGATCATGGACGGATTGCCGCCGCCAACATGGTCAGGCATGGATCAGTTCTGCATCAGGGCTGCATCAACATGAATGTGCTGGATACCATTGGACTCATTTCAGTCTCCTACGGGCAGTGGCAGGGAGTTGAAGGCGGAGACCATTCATCGCTTCTGGATCGTGACCGTTTTCGCTATATCAATCTCCAGTTTGAAGAGGATGCACTGATCGGTGCCAATACTCTGGGCATCACGCAGCATATCGGCATCCTGCGCGGGTTGATTCAGGGACAGTTCAAGCTCGGAAAATGGAAACAGCGCCTGATGGACAATCCGATGCTTGTAATGGAAGCCTATCTTGCCGCAACACAGGGAGCCTGAAAAACCGATACCGGATCATCCGGATGGCAAATCATGAATGTCACGTTCAAGCTGTTTGCTTCGCTGGCGGCATATCTGCCCGATCATGCCAGG
>JAPYNK010000190.1 GCA_028285825.1 Arenicellales bacterium
GTAAACCAACGCCTGACTTAATGGCAGTATCGTATGCCAGTGCTGAAAGAGCCAAATCACCAATTGCAACAGCCCGAAAAATAAAGGCACAGCGTTCTTGCTGGTTCTTTCGGACTTGAGTCTTCCCTGACAGAAGGGAAAACAGGTCGCCACTGACCAGATTTTTGGGCAGCATTGGATTGACCATAGCGGCCTCCTGTTGCAGATCATCTATGATGATGCGGTCAAATATTGCCAAGTCACTGTCCTTGAAAGGCTTGGCGCAATCGGTTGATGACAGGAAAACCCCGGGCTTCAACCAATCCGGGTCGATAAACGGATCGATCGTCTCGCTAAGTGTCAGGGAACTGATGATAATATCGGCATCCAGTATAGCGGGTTTGGGCTGTCTACAGTCTGTCACTTTGAGCCCCAGGATTTCAGCAGCCTTGCTCAACGCCACTCTGTTCGGCTTTCCTCGCCCGAAGATGAAGACTTGCTCAAGCGGAAACAGATCGGAGAACAAGCCGAGGTGGCTTCTTGCCTGCACTCCCGCACCAATGAAGGCCATTGTGCGACTGTCTGGCCGGGCAAGTCGGCGTGCGACCAGCGCACTGGCTCCAGCAGTACGAACCGCCGTTATCCAGTTTCCATCCAGGACTGCAACAGGGACTCCGGTTCGACTGTCGAGCAATACAACAAGCCCATTGATCTGCGGAAAACCGCGCTGTGGATTTTCAGGGTTTAGCACAATCGACTTGACAGCAAGGTAAGGCGGGTCGTCAGCTGCTGACAGGGTTGACATCATATAGCGACCATCACCCGGCTGGATGAGGGATTTTGGATTGCTCCAGACGACACCCTCTGCCTGTCCAACAATCATGCGTTCCATATATTCGATCACGCCTTGCGTTGTTATATCAAGCGACTTTAAAGTCGATTCATCTAGGTAGAGCATGGACAGGAATTGTACGGTAAATCATTTATAACGCGGCAGTCCAGACTTCAAACCCTCGGTCAAATCAAGGCATGGACATTAATTGGCTGGTTGTTTCACCGTATAATTTGCCTGGCCGGTAATTTGCAGCTCTGGAATGTTGTCAATGATCCTGTACTTAATTTTCCTGATTTCGGTCATAAATTCTAGCCCACCTCCCATAACCACTGTAGAGCACTTTTCAGCATCATCGAACTACATCTGATTCAGTCAAGAGGGGTCCTTGTGCAGTAACCGAACCTTCCAGGACAAAGAGTTGATCGAATATTTATATTGAGATAAGTCAAAGCATTATTGCCGTGCAGATTTTTAAGCCGCTTTACCGCTGGTTTGAGCAATTCAGAACCCCATTCCCGGTGGAGCTTCCAGAGAAGCCACCTCATACACTTCACGGGTTCATCATTCACTATGCCCGGCCATTTTGGCCATTGATTCTGGCCGGTGCGATTCTCTCAACCGTCATTGCGCTATCTGAAGTCTATCTGTTTGCATTCATGGGTAGCCTCGTCGACTGGCTAACCACTACCGATCGTGACACTTTCTGGGAAAGTCACGGCACCAAGCTGATTCTGATTTCTCTTCTGATTCTGGCAGTGCTGCCTCTACTCAAGATCATCTATGAGTCATTGCTGCACCAGGGAATTCTGGGAAATTTTGCGATGCGAACCCGCTGGGAAATCCATCGCTACCTCCTGAGGCAAAGTGTTGGCTTCTTTCAAAGTGACTTTGCCGGCAGGATTGCCGCCAAAATGATGCAGACGTCCTTGGGGGTCAGGGATACGGTTGTCAACCTGACTGAAGTACTGCTTTACATCGCGGTCTATTTTGGTGGAGCACTGATCTTGTTCGCCCATAGCGACCTGAGGCTAATCCTGCCTCTGCTTTTGTGGGTCGCTGCCTTCGTCGTGATTCTTTACATCTACCTTGACCGCATGCGAATTGCCTCATACGAGCAAGCAGAAGCTCGCTCAATGGTCACGGGTCGGGCTGTCGACAGCTATACCAACATTACCACGGTAAAGATGTTTGCCCATGCCAACCATGAAGATCGTTATGCACGCGAAGGCATGGAAATTTTTCTGGTTCCCGTCTATGAACAGATGCGGCTTTCCAGTTCGCTGTCGATTACCGTTACCTTCCTGAATGCAACCTTGATTTTCAGTGTTGGTTTCCTCTCGGTCTGGCTCTGGTATGCCGATGCAGTGAGTGCCGGAGTGATCGCATTCACCATCGGGCTGGTCCTGCGTATCCAGGGAATGTCCCAGTGGATCATGTGGGAGATCTGGCTGCTCTTTGAAAACATTGGTGTAGTCCAGGATGGAATTGAAACCATCTCCAATGACATCGCAATTACGAATACGCCTGACAGCAAAGAATTGCATATCACGTCAGGATCGATTCAATTCAGTAACGTGAGCTTCAATTACGGCAAGGATGCTGTTGCGGGTGGTGTTGTTGAAGGACTGAATCTTGTTATTAGAGGCAGGGAAAAAATCGGGATTGTCGGGCGTTCGGGAGCAGGAAAGTCCACATTGGTCAACCTGATGCTACGCTTCTATGATCTGAAAGGGGGAAGTATCAGCATCGATGACCAGGACATCAGCCAGGTTCATCAGGAGAGCCTCCGTCAGCACATCGGAATGGTGACCCAGGATAACTCGCTCCTGCATCGCTCGGTACTTGAAAATATCCGTTACGGTCGCGAAGACACCCCTTTCGAATCGGTCGTAACCGCTGCACAAAGAGCACGTGCGCATGACTTTGTTCTGGAACTTGAGGACAGTCAGGGCCGCAAGGGATACCAAGCCCATGTCGGGGAGCGGGGAGTCAAACTATCAGGAGGTCAACGTCAGCGAATTGCCATTGCACGAGTACTCCTGAAAAACGCGCCTATACTGGTTCTCGATGAAGCCACCAGTGCGCTTGATTCTGAAGTGGAAGCCGCCATTCAGGAATCCCTGTATGAACTCATGGAAAACAAGACCGTAATCGCTATCGCCCATCGGTTATCGACGATCATGCAAATGGACCGTCTGATTATCATGGACAAGGGGAAAATTGTCGAGCAGGGCACCCATCAGAAGCTGCTTGCCAAAAATGGTCTTTATTCGACCTTATGGAAACGGCAGTCGGGAGGATTCATCGCCCAATCTGCCGGCTAAATTCAGATGCTGAAAAACTACACCTGCACTGGAAATTAGTGAATGCCTCGATATGCCCCATCAGATCATCGCCAGCAACTGATTGATACTGGATACCCGATGATGGGTATATTCGGGCCACTCATAGACCTCTGATGAGTCAAAATGGACGGTTGTCGCTCCAGCTTCGAAACCGGCCTTGAGATCGTGCAGGTAATCTCCTACAACAATGGTTGACTCGGCAGTGGTATGCCACATCTCCATCAAATACAGCACGCCTGCAGGGTCGGGCTTCGGTTTGCAGGTCTCTCGTCCAATAATGACCCGGTCTTCAAAGAAAATATCCAGTCCAGCCGCCTGTAGTGTCCTATGGGCAATCTGCTCGTCGTTGCGGGTCAATATGCCCACTTTGCAACCACGATTGATCAACCTGCCCAGAAGAGATTCAATGTCAGGCTGGGGTGATGCCTGATTGGCCAGATCGGTTTCTATTCTGGTGAGTTTGCGTTTGGTCTCGATTGCCTTCCCGTCGCTCATGTTTTCTATGGCTTCCAGAATCGAATGCCCTTCTTCAACCCCCAGTTCTGTCCGTATCTTGTCGAAATCATGAACAGGCATTGTCAATGTGCCATCCATATCGAAAATCCAGTGGTTGTAGCCTTGAAGAATCATTTTTCCCTCCATGTGTGGCCAGTCTGCAATCGGGAGACCGGGCTTTGGCAAAACTACCAATAGGTCAATGCCTCATCGTAAATACTTTCCATATCCTGCCTGCTGGCAACTCTTGGAGCATTGTTGATAGCCCGGATTTGCCGAGCGGATGATTCGGCAAGGCTTGTTATGGACTCTTTGTTAAACCCGAGTTCCTGTATACCATTGGGCATTCCGGTTGCCTTCATGAGCTCAATGATTCGCTCGGACACAACTTCACCGGCCTCTTCACCCGCAGCATCCAGATGTTCTGCACCGAGAAATCCTGCCGCCTCAATATGCCTTTGCGGTGCCGCTCCACCAAGATAGCGGAAAATGGCCGGCGCATTAACCACGACACTGATGCCATGCGGGATGAACGGTGAGTCAACCTGATATCCATCTGTAGTAATGTCATTCATAAGATGCGTGATGCCGTAGGACATTGCATGAGGAAGATGTGTACCGGAATTCCCGAAAGCCATTCCAGCGAGCGAGGCACCAAACATCAAGGAATCACGTGCTTCCCTGTCATCAGCATCGGCTACTCCCCTTACCAGGTACTCTCCAGCAATTTCCAGTGCTTTTCTGGCTGCCATGTCACTCCAGGGGTTCGATCCCTGGAGCATGGTTCGGGCAATGGGGTTGTCAATATTCGGCCACCGTGTATATGCCTTTGCCGTGTAGCACTCAATGGCATGGCACAGCAAGTCAAAACCGGTCGATGCGATCGCATTGCCAGGGAGGGTGTCGCATACAGTTGGGTCCACAAGTGCTTCCTGCGGCAACAAATACGGACTTCCCATGACGAATTTCGTGTTGAGACCATTGATCCGGATAACGGAAACGCTGGTGCACTCAGAGCCGGTTCCCGATGTAGTTGGACAAGCCAGGTGAGGCAACAAGGGACCGGGTATTGGCTTCCCTGCACCAATTGGAGATCCAAAGTAATCGGTGAATTCGGCTGGATACAGTGCATAAACCATTGCCGCCTTGGCAGTATCGATGACTGAACCACCGCCCACCGATACCACTCCGTCAAATCGACCGCCACGAAGGAATCCGGTGGCCTCCATGACAGTTGCATCATCCGGTTCGATGCGGATATCCGAAAAGACCGTAACCCCAATTGCCCGGGATTTCAGGGATTCCTTTACCGTGGCTACGTAAGGTCCTTGCTCCAGTTGCGGGTCAGTAAACAGGGCGACTGTTTTCATGCCGTTCGATTCGGCTCTGACCCCGGCCTCGCTCAACGTTTCGCGCCCGAACGTGTATTTCGGCATGGCGACAGTAAACGACTGTGCACCTCCTTCGACTAAATCATAATGTTGACAGCTCACGGTCTACTTGATAGCAATTGCATGGGAAACCCGGAATATACACCATCACAAAGATACCTGGTCGACAATTCCAATCCGGTAAAGCCGGATAAGCTGTGGCATACAGCCCCGTTCAGGCTCCAGCCGAAAATCGGCAGCTTCTTCCTCTGATACATGGGTCGAAGGGAAGCATCAACACGGTCCGGAATATGCCATGCATACCTGCCAACCGCTGTTCCTGCCTTGTGCATCATGGACGCACATGATTCGGCTTGACTGCGTTTCATGATGCATGTACACGGGTTTCATGAAATCGAAGCCAGACGGGTTTATACTAAAATACCGATTGGTGCGCATAGACGTTCTTCCATGGATAATTCTCCTACCCTATAGCAAACAGTAACTTAATTTGGAATATATCAGCACACGGGGACAAGCCCCGGCACTCAATTTTGAACAGGCAACACTCAATGGACTGGCCGATGACGGTGGATTGTATCTTCCCGCCTCCTGGCCAACCCTGAGTCAAGGAGAAATACGTGGATTACAGGGGAAGTCCTACCCTGAACTTGCTTACTCGATCATCCGGCACTTCACGTACGATTGTGTCCCCGATGAAGTCCTGAAGAAACTCGTATGTGATGCCTGCGCTGGATTTCGACACGATGCCGTAGCACCGATCAAGCAGCTGGACGATCAGCTGTTTCTGATGGAACTGTTTCACGGGCCTACTCTGGCCTTCAAGGATTACGCCCTGCAAATACTGGGTCAGTTGTTCCAGTATTTTCTGTCAAGGGGAGGCTGTACCTGCACGATAATCGGGGCAACATCGGGGGATACCGGTTCCGCCGCCATCGCCGGCCTGAAAGGCCTGTCGTCGGTCGAGTTGTTCATGCTGCATCCACACAATCGAGTTTCGGATGTGCAGCGACGCCAGATGACCACTGTGCTTGCTGACAATATTCACAATATTGCAGTCGATGGTACATTCGACGATTGCCAGAATATGGTCAAGTCACTGTTCAACGATCTTGACTTTAAAGGCAAGTACGCCCTCTCGGCAGTCAATTCAATCAACTGGGCCCGGATTGCTGCACAGGTGGTTTACTACTTTCGTGCCGCAATCGCTCTGGGAGCGCCAGAACGAGAGATCAGTTTTTCGGTGCCGACCGGCAATTTCGGCAATGTTCTGGCTGGGTATGCGGCAAAGAAAATGGGCCTGCCCATAAAGAAACTGATAATCGGCTCAAATCAGAACGATATTCTTACCCGATTTTTTGAATCGGGGAGCATGGAAAGGCGAGATGTCCAGACAACCCTCTCACCAAGCATGGATATTGGCATTTCCAGCAACTTCGAACGATATCTGTTCGAGTTGGTCGATCATGATTCAGGAAGACTTCACGAACTGATGCAGGAGTTCCAGGAAAAAGGCAGGTTTGATGTAGGCCGCGACATGCTGAATCGTGCCCGGCAGGATTTCAGTGCCTATCGCTTGACGGATGAGGACACCAGAAAAGACATCAGGGCAACCTATGAAGCCACAGGCGAAATCATCGACCCGCACTCGATCATCGGCGTCTCGGCAGCCAGGAAAGAGGGATTCAGGGAGGCACCTGTAGTGGTACTGGCAACAGCTCATCCAGCCAAGTTTCCCGATGCAATCCATTCAGCCTTGGGGTTTGAACCACCTCTGCCAGACGAGCTTTCTGACATTCTGACCCTTGAGGAACGATGCCAGAACCTGCCAAATGATATCCCTGCCCTCATGAAATTTGTTGAATCCCGCTTGGTGTCCGAGATCAGCAGTGAAAGTTGAGATGTTTCCAATGGCAGCATACATCAGCATTCATGGAAAGATCTCTCGTCCCAAATAGG
>JAPYNK010000191.1 GCA_028285825.1 Arenicellales bacterium
TTGATGCCGGCATGACTCGTGTGACCGGAGGAACACTGGTCAAAGTGTGCTCCTGGTATGACAACGAATGGGGGTTTTCGAACCGCATGCTTGATACGACCATGGCATTGGTGAATGCTTAAATCAACTTAGGGCTTGCTGGACTCAGCCTCGTGCCAGCATGAAAGTTTCAATACGGATTCCACTTCCCTGCAAATTTCACAGGGCATGAAGTACAAAACGCTCGATGATGTGGAACTGCAGGGAAAGAGGGTTCTGATTCGGCTGGATATGAATGTTCCAGTCAAGGAAGGCAGGGTCATGTCGACGGCACGGATCGACATGTCCTTGCCAACCATTCGCAAAGCCTCTGAAGCAGGTGCCAAAGTGATGTTGATATCCCATTTGGGCCGTCCTGCCGAAGGCCAGTATGCCAAGAGGTATTCCCTGAATCTCGTCGCGGGCATTTTGTCGGATGCCCTTGGTCAGCATGTTCCGTTGATTGACGATTATCTGTCGGAACATCCACGACTTGAAAATGGGCAGGTGGTGCTGTTCGAAAACATCCGATTCAACAGGGGTGAACTGGAAAACATGGAATCGCTAAGCCGGCAGTATGCATCCTTGTGTGACGTGTTTGTCATGGATGCATTCGGGGCAGCCCACCGGGTGCATGCATCAACTTATGGCGTAGGCCTGTTTGCAAACGAGGTATGTGCAGGTCCATTGCTTGTGGCGGAGATTGAGGCGCTTTCCAGGGTTTTTGAAGACCCGAAAAGGCCCATGCTTGCGATTGTCGGGGGTTCCAAGGTTTCGACAAAAATGATGCTCTTGGATAGCCTGATGAAAAGAGTCGATACCTTCATACCGGGAGGTGGTATTGCCAATACCTTCCTGGTTGCTTCCGGACATGATGTCGGGCATTCGATTCATGAGGCAGGTCTGGTGGAATTTTCTTCCAGTCTGATTCAATCAGCCAGGAATCTCGGCAAGAATATCCTGTTGCCTGATGATGTGGTTGTCGCAGACCGTCTTGCTGCTGATGCAGCGGCTGCAGTCAAGCCTGTTTCTGAAATTAAGCCGGGTGACATGGTTCTCGATATTGGGCCCATGTCCTGCAAAAAATACCGAAATGCAATCAATGCATCTCAAACGATTGTCTGGAACGGGCCTCTTGGGGTATTCGAATATGCGGCTTTTTCCCAAGGCACCCGAGACATTGGTCAGGCTATTCGTGATGCGGGCGGATATTCGGTTGCCGGAGGTGGCGAGACGCTGGCTGCTATCGAACAGAATGACTTGGCTGACGGCATTTCCTGCATATCGACCGGCGGTGGCGCATTCCTGGAATTTCTTGAGAACGGGTCATTGCCCGTTTTGACCATGCTTGAACAATCGGCCAGGAGAAGTGGACTGAACCGGGATCACAGGATTCTCCGGGATTGAGGTTGTCAATGCCGGTAGAGTTCCCGGTTGCTGCAGGAATACAGCGGGAGCATTATGAATGATTGGGCGGGTTTTCGGGCGATAAGCAGCACGGGTCTGCCAAGTGTGTCACAATGGCTTGCCGGAGTTGGTGGATACCGGTTTCCTCGACATGGGCCGGGCGTGTGAGTCTAATCTGGCTATGCCAATAGGGGATAAATCTGCAAGGTGCCTTCATATATCATTTTTACCGCGACGTAAAATATGATCGCAAGGCCAACATAACCGATCCACTTGCGCTTTTGCAGAAAGTCGGCGATCAGGGTTGCTGCCACCATCATCAGCACCACGGATAGTGCAAGTCCGAAAACCAGTATCGCGGTATGTCCCTCGGCAATGCCCGCGACAGCGAGGACGTTATCGAGAGACATCGATATATCGGCGATCACGATATAGCCGATCGCCGAGAGCATGGAGGGATTCTCCTCAATCGGGGTTTCAGCTTGCGAGTCGGCGAGGGGCTGATGCGATGTTTCTCTCAGGTCCCGCCACAGCTTCCAGCACACCCAGAGCAGAAGCAGTCCTCCAACCAGAAGCAGGCCCAGAATTTGCAGCAATTGAACTGTAATCAGCGCAAATACAATCCTCAGAACGACCGCTGCGCCAACACCATACAGGATGACTTTCCGCCTGTATTCCGGCTGGAATCTGCCGGCCACCATTCCAATCACGATTGCGTTGTCTCCGGCTAGAACAAGATCAACAAAGACGATCTGAATCAGTTTGAAGAGTTGATCGTAATATTCCATGAATTGCCCTGATATTGTGCATGTTCCACGGATGCCAGTAAAGACTACTGGCGAGTGGAAATTGCGGATTGGCTGAAAGACCGGTCTACGGATGAGAAACTTCGCTGATTGTATAGCAAGGCTCGGCTTTGTGCTTCGATACTTTATGCCAGTACTGGTTATGCAGATGCAATGATTCGCACATTCGCAGCAAGACTGCATCGGTTGCAGAAAGGGACTGTTGATGCACTGAATATGGGGATATACTCTGCAAACCTTGAAATCACGTGTTGAGAACCCTTGTCCTGAATGGGGATATTAGTGGCGTAGCCAGGATTGAGAGCAATGCCAGGGAGCGGATAGCGGCCATGAAAACCATACAGCTGACAATATCGGACCGACTGTGCCAATGCTGAGGCAATGTGTCCAGATTTGGGAGTCTGATCATTGATCCGTCCCTGTCCAGTCTTGCCGGATGGATGTTGGGTATAGAGGATGTACAAAAATATCCTGATTCTCGCAATTTGCAATGCGCTCATCATGTCGAGCACTTCGCTGACCATGACCAGTTCGGCCTTGGTGGGATATGCGCTTGCAAGCGACAGCATTTATTCGACCTTGCCGCTTGGCATTACCTACATGTCGGTCATGGCCGGACTGATTCCGATTTCCCTGTTCATGCAGAAATTCGGGAGAAAACCCGGTTTCTACATTGGTGCAGCCAGTGGTTGATCGCTGCATTTCTGGGTCCTTCAATTGCCAGGTTTGCCAACCAGGCATCATCGCTACCGCCGTTTACGGTCGCTTTCGGAAGCATTGTTGTTCTATGTGTTCTGGTGTTTGCCATATTGCCATTTGCCTCTCTTCCGAGACCCGCAAGGAGTTCGGAAATTGAGGACAAGCGCCCCTTGATGCATATCATCATCCTGCCCGGGTTTGTCGTGGCGGCCCTTTGTGCGATGATTGCCTACGGAACCATGAATCTTCTCATGGTGTCGACGCCGCTTGCGATGCAGGAATCAGAGTTAACGTTTGACCAGATTGCGGTGGTCATTCAGTGGCATATCGTTGGCATGTTCGCTCCTTCGTTTTTTACCGGGCATCTGATACATCGATTTGGTGTATTGCGGATAATGCTGTTGGGTATTGTGGCATTGTTTGCCAGTATCGGTTCTGGTGTTTCCGGTGATACGTACTGGCATTACCTGACCGGTCTTGTCGCTCTCGGTCTTGGATGGAACTTCCTGTTCGTGGGTGGCACAACCCTGTTGACTGAAATCCACCGGCCCTCTGAAAAAGGAATGGTTCAGGGACTTAATGATTTCCTGGTTTTTTCGGTGGTTGCCACAACCGCTGCCATATCCGGCTATCTGCATTTTCACATTGGCTGGGTTGTTCTCAATCTGGTCACCATCCCGACCCTGATTATCGCCGCATCAGCAATCTTTGTGCTGTGGGTTATGCAGTCTCGGAGTTCGAAGGCCACCGCTTAGCCGGACAATTCGCGTGTCCGACATCAGGTCATGCCATGCAAGCTTTTGGGGGTGAAAACCGGAAATCAGAAACCCAGCCCCCAAGGCTGCCCAGGAAAGCACTGATCCCGTAAATCGCAACAAGGCCTGTTTCGGCGTGATCGCGTACTCGGGTTTTATTGAACTGATCAGGAGAATATTCCATGAGCGCATACCGAGTGTTTGTCCGCCCCGGCACCAGGGCCAGGCAAAATAGAGGAAACAGACGGCCAGCAGGTAAAGCAGTCGTATCGCCCGGTCGATGAAGGGGTTCAGGTATTCTGTAACAAGCGGCATCGGCAACCATGCGATGAACAGAATACACATCAGCAGGATGAAATCATAGATCATTGCGGCTGTTCTTCTCATCAGGGAACAGGGTACAAACTGTTCTGGATTTACAATAGGACTTTGTGAATCCAATTTCATGATGAGTAATAACCTTCTGTTTTGTAGTCAATTTTATTCACAGTATGAAAAAATGAAAAAGCCGTCACGAAAATTATCAATGCTAATTATCCAGCAGTAAGCGAAACAAGCATCAACTACATGATATAAAAGTATAAATTTGCATAATTTGAAAAATCGGCAAGATTGGAAAGGATATACTGCTATTCTCAAAAATCAATCACTTGGAATAATTATCCACAAAGTTATCCACAGGGTGATCGAGTAGCCGGACGCTTGCATGCGCTGGAGAAAGACTGCCTGCAACACCCGGGAAAAACCGGATTTCGTCAGATCTTGTCCAATGATCAAGTTGCCCTTTGAGGTTGAAGTGCTTGAGAGTTGTTCCGGAAACTCAATTCCGAAATGAACCGGCTGGCGGTGTGGTTTATTACTCGGTCAGATTCTGGATGCCGTCACGATTGAGTCAATGGAGCGGCGAATCATATGGCTGAATTCAGCATCGCTCTGGTCGACATTCAATCCTTCGGTCAATGCTCTGGAAAAGCTTGCGCGCATGCCCGTGTTTTCGCCCAGGCGTCGATTTGCCTCCTCCCGAGAGTAGCCGCCTGACAGGGCAACCACCTTCAAAATGCTTGGGTGCTCTATGCATGGCCTGTAGAAATTTGCGGTTTCGGGCAGGGTCAATTTGAAGATAACCCGTTGACCTTCGGGCAGCA
This sequence comes from Arenicellales bacterium, assembly GCA_028285825.1. Lineage (GTDB taxonomy): Bacteria > Pseudomonadota > Gammaproteobacteria > Arenicellales > Poriferihabitantaceae > Poriferihabitans > Poriferihabitans thioversatilis. The sequence goes on from JAPYNK010000191.1 coordinate 4,831, forward strand.
AGTCGAGATGAGCCAAGAGCAGTTTGCGCAATGTATCTTCAGCCGCCTTCTTGTCCGGGCAGTGAATATCCACTTCCGGTTCAATGATTGGAACCAGTCCCTTGTCTAGAATCCGGGCTCCGATTTCAAATTGTTGTGCAACAACACTATCGATGCCTTTTTGGTTGCTTGCCTTGATTACAGACCGCATCTTGGTTCCGAACACGCCATTGTCAATGGCTTTGTCAAGCAGGACTTCCAGATTGGGCATGGGGTTCATGACCTGTACGTCGCTGTTGACCTCCGCAAGCCCCTTGTCGACTTTGAGAATGGGCACGATGCCCTTGTCTTCCCATAGATAGCGGGTAGTTGGTTTACCGAGCACGGTTCGATCCATGGTGTCCTCGAACAGGATAGCGGCCATGATGCCTTCACTGGTGAAATGCGGATTGGTCATGATGCGAGTTCGCATTTCATGGACCTTTTCGAACATTTCCTGTTCCGATGAGTACTGGTTTTCGTCAATGCCGTAAAGCATTAGTGCCCTGGGTGTGCTGCCACCGCTTTGGTCTAGTGCAGCAATGAAGCCGGATGAATTTTTTACGGCATCAAGTTGTTTTTTTGATCGACTCATTGAGAGAAAACCGTTGGTTTGAAATGAGCTTGAATTTTCTCAAAAACCGGCATGTCGCACAAGACAATATTCAGTGCAGGAAACATGGAAGACGAGTCATGCAAAGAGCCAGCAGCTTTCTGTTTTGCAGCATGCATGCAATTCTCAGGGCGTTATTCATGCCCATTAAGGCCTGTCGATGTCGGTACGGTTGGCAGGAATATTTTTCCGGTCATGATAACTTATGGTTATAATCGACGAAATTATATTCACTGTAATAGGCAGATTATGAAAATCAAAGTTCTTGCGACCCTGATGTTAGTGATTGGCCTGTTCGCTGGGCAGTCCCAAGCCGAACAGTCAGGCGCACCGGATGGTGAATGGTCTGGAAACATCACTCTTCAGTGCACAGTACATGATACGGCCCATGATTTGAATTTTCGACATCCTCATATTGATGTTCAATGCTCGTCAGGTCGGTGTTTTGCACAATTGAGCTTCGAACTTTATGAAAAAGATACGGGCAAGGTAGTCGAAATACCGATCCCGGGCTGGGAGAATCCTCCAACTCGTCTGACAATCATAGGTTGGGGCCCCATTGTTGGCAGACATGTCGAAAATGGAATAGTGCAGAGCAGTGACAATCATGAACAGCAGGATATTGAGGCATATCTGGATGGTTTGACCGTGGTTTTTTTGCCGAACGATGACTTAAGTATCAGTATTGACCATGACAGGCTGAAATGCAGCGGAATTAAGTTACCGAAACTGTAGTCTCCCTTGTCCAGAAAACCTGTAGGGAATGAACTGCATAATAACATATCCTGTTTTCATTTGGAGGCCAACAGGACCAGGCTACTGAATTTTGACGTTCAATGCCGCCGTGTTCAACTTCGCTCGTTCATTCATTTGGGCATGATCGTATCCATCAGAAGATTCTGCATTTATGCCGGATTTGCTGCCTCTATGTTCATGCTGGGGTTCAGTGGCATTCTGGAACCGGTCGGTAAGCTACTGGTGGTTTTCTTCAAGTCCTACACAGAAGCGGAACTCATCAAGCTGAATGCTACCGCATTCATCAACCGGGAAGGGTTGGCTGAGTATGTGATTGGTCTTGATACCGTAGAATCGGATTTCTCCGGTCACGACTTTCTGCTGTCGCAATCGGGAATAAAAAGCGTTCGAGATACAGCATTCTCGAACTGGTACGTGATAGGGGTTGAGGCGGGTATTCCGGAATACATCAATTCCTTGAAGAAGCTGCCCCAGACTGAATTCGTGTTGCAGAACCGGGGACTCTGGCTGTGTCACTGATGACGGCTCGTGGCTAATTCCTTCCCCAAGCCATGACTGATCAACTGGAATTGAATGCCAACAACGCCATTCCCGCAAATGCCAATGCCACTCCAAGCCACTGGGCGGGGTTAAGCGCTTCCCGAAAGAGAAAAACCGAAACCATGATGGTAATCAGGATTGTGCCTCCGATCACCATCGGAATTGCAGTACTCGCCTGTATGGGGGGCTCTCCGGCAAATCCACGAAACAGGTAGAAATACAGGATTTCGGCTATCCCGATACAAATGCCTGCGCCGATCGCCCAGACATAAGCCGCAATCGGCAAGTCAGAGAATGACGCAGTGGTTCTGGACGTAGTCATCAAGTAGACCATCGATACCCCCAGTGCCGAAATCTGCAGGCAGATCGTAGCAAGGATCGGAGAAACAATGCTGGACCCGGCATGCGACATTGAAACCTTGATCAGCAGATTGTAGCCCGAATAACAGAGCATGATGAGTAAGACGAAGAGTAGGCTTTTCATGATTCAACCTTGATGATAGTTAATCTCGATTAAACGGGTGTTGACGTTCGGCAATTGAATAGGACACAAAGTACAGGGAAACCCCCAATATGGCAAATGCCATTAACCAGTACAGAAGCAGGTCATAGCCGCCAAAATGCCAAATCAGTGATCCCAAAAATGGCGAGATTGCCGAGCCCATCATGTAGATCAGCGTGATCATTCCGTAATTTACTCCGAAATTCGCTTCACCCAGAATATCCCGGGCAATAACCGGGCGGATGATGCTGACCAGACCGTAGCCGGCACCGAACATCATTACGAACAGGAAAACGAGTTCCGGGATTGACGAGGCTTTGAGTAGGACGGCCATTGACATGCCCATGATCAGAAAACAGCTCATCGAGATGGCATGATTGGTTATCCGGTGTTTCAGGAATGACAGAATCAGTCTTCCGACAACCTGCATCGGCCCGATCAGGGAGGCGGCAAGCACGGCAGTCTCCGCCGTTATGCCGCGCTCCTTGGCAAGAGGTATAAAATGGTGAAGAGTTGCCCCATGTACAATTGCTGCAAAGGCAAAGCCTATGCCAAGAAAAAGGAACATCGGGCTGATAAAGCCTCTGCGAATGTTCATGACTGGGTAGACTGTCGGAGTGCTTTCATGCCGGTATTTTTCGAGTTGCCGAGTGGTTATCCATGCGATTGGCGCAGACGCAATCGGTATGACCAGGGCAAAAACCTGCACCGTCTCGCGCCAGCCCAGTGCTTCAGCCAGAAAATATGCGCTCGGGAAGCTCAGCGTGCCGGCAAAGCCGGCAACGATCGTGATCAGGGTAATGCTTTGTCTGGCGTCATTACCCTGGCTTCTGGTGACCAGGGCAAAGCAGGGATCATACAGGCAGCCCGAAAAACTGAAGCCGATCACGGCCCAGAAGAAATAAAAACCACGGATGCTGTCGATCATGGATAGGCCGAACAGGCCAAGAGCGCCAAGCAGGATGCAGGAAGTCATCATCAGGGGTCCTTTTCCCAGGTCAATCAGCTTGCCGCAGATCGGAGAGCCTAATCCCTGCATGACAATGGCCAGACTCAGGGCACCCGTGATATGTACCCTCGACCAACCGAGGTCCGATTCCCACCAGGTCAATAGTGCGGGAAATACGTAAAACAACCCCGCCCAGTTAATGGTCTGACTCATTGCCAGAAGCAGAATCGTACGATTCTTGCGAGGCATTTCCGAATGACTTGAATGGATTTTCAATGCCTTGCAAGAATTGCCATGCGGCGAACGTTTGGGGAATTCAGGGACTGAATATCCGGATCAACGCCTCTCCACTGTCTTGAATTCGCATTGTGCGCTCATCAGCCAGGCAGCAGGTCCGGACACGACTGCCGGCCAAAATCTGTTCTTGTTTGCCGGTAACTTCGAACGAAACTTCCCCGCGGTCACAATGCCTTATCTTCCAGCCACTTGCTGACTGTTTCAACCAGCTCATCCTCCAGGCCGTCGAAAAAGTGATTGGCCCCCTCGACCTCGATTTGCCGGAACCCCGGATTGCTGTTTGCAAATCCTGCCTTACGCTCGGTGAAATCAATCACCCCGGGCAAATCTTCGCTCCCGTACAGATCCAGAACCGGTATCCGGACATTCCTCAATGCCCGGGCATTGTCGTAAACCGTCTCACTGCCCCCCTGCATGCCAATTAGCACGAGCCCCTGAACTGGCGTATCGGGAACATCTTCCGTATAGCGCATGGTCATGGTGGCTCCCATACTGTGGGCAATGATAACGAGTTCCCGTTGTCCAAGCTCCATGAGATAATCGATGGCAGCAGTGATTCGGACAGCTACTTCATCAAGCAGTGGCGCATAATCGAAGGAGTCGGCATCATTGAGCAGGATCGGCATCTGTATTGAAAGGGTGTGCCAGCCATGTTCGGTTAACCCAACCCGAAGAGGGCGTACCACCTGCTCCCAGTTCGGATGTATGCCGATGCCATGCATGATAATTGCCGCTTTCCCCGTGTTCCCTTCCGATGCTTCCATGTCAATGCCCAGAAACTCATGACCGCCTGCCTCAAGCCAAATCGTTTCTCCATCGAACAGGGTATCGATAATCTGTTCTGCCCATCGCTGTTCTTTCTGAGTGTCGGACCATATTTGAGCCGATGCAGGCACAACGAGTGCCATGCAGAGCATGACCGGGATCAAGATGCGGTTAATGATGTTCATGATGTTCTATCGGGTTGACGATAATCGTGTCTCGGATTGTACGCTACTTGGCGGGTACCCCCAGCAGGTCGGTGACCGAAGGAACCTGTTCAAGTGCCCAGCGCAGGTTGTTTCGAAGGCCGGGCTTCATCTTGTCGGGCGCTATCCTGTTCGACAGCACAATCCCGTTCTCAAGATCATACAGTTGCTGTTTGAGTATCGCTGTCAGAATGATCCGGTGAGCCTCTGTGAGGTTGTCGATCAGTGCTGCCGGCTTGCCTGACTCGAGCAGTGCATTCAGTCTCTCCGGTGTTGACTTATGCCGTATCCTGTTGCGAATGGATTCGACTCGGGCTGCCGAGAAGATCGGCAGTATTCCTCCCATCTTGACATCCATGCGCCCATCCACAAGCTTGAAACGCTTGAACATGGAAAGTGGAGAGTGCACATTCGCAGCGTTGGCGGCCATCAGGGATAGGAAGCTCCTGGATGTGGACCCAAGTTCAAAAGCATGTTGCATGACCTCCTCCATGAGGGGTTCATCGCCATGCACCGCAACCGCATCAAAGAAAATGTCCGTTTTCAGCAAATCATCAGGCCGGGTTCGTGAAATCCAGGATTCGATCTGGGATTTCCATTGCGACAGGCCCATTCTCCATTCCGGGTTGCTGGCCATGATATTGCCAGTGCAAAAGGGGACGCCAGCAATATTGAGGAGTTCTGCCGTTCGCTGGCCGAGTTTTTCAAACCACTGATCCGTTTCCGAACCCGGCTCGCCTTCCAGATACACAATGGCATTGTCCTGATCCATGGCCAGCAGGCATTCACCCCGCCCTCCAGAACCAAGCACCAGCATGCAGTAAGGGGTGGGGGCAGGGCCCAATCTGCTATCGATCATTTCCTTTTCGGCCATGATGCATGATTGGCGGGTTATTGCCCTCAATTCTTCAGAAATAATGGTTGCGATGTTCCGCACATCAACGTTTTCCCGATCAAGGCCTATGGCCACTTGCGAGAGATTTGCCCAGGCACTGGCCAGATCCTGTTCGCTTTCCGCATGGAGAACCGCATCCCCGATATTGACCGCATCAGTGGATTTCTGGCGTATGAGATCACGCGAGGTCAGCATTCCCGCGATTTTCCTGTCCGGACCTTCTACGCCCAGATGCCTGAATCT
>JAPYNK010000192.1 GCA_028285825.1 Arenicellales bacterium
TTGGCATATTCATCTGCCTTGACAATCCCACTTTGCCCATTGCGTAACGATTCCCTGACCTCATGGCAATTGTTGCCCAAACTGCAGACAATGCCCATCCCTGTTATGACAACTCGCCTCATTGGCCGATTTCAATAGTGAAGGACTGATAACTGAAAAAGATTTATTATGGAGTTAATATCCGGCTTCCACTCCGAAGTGCAGCGTCCACTTCGCTACCTTCCCGAAATGATGGTGATAATCGTCAATATAAGTAACTAGTTTTATTCGCATGCGCCGGATCCGAAATGCGGGGTCCACGATGCGTCTGCTTGATGCCCATTTTGTTCAATTTATCTTCGATCTTCTTTACAGATCTTTCAAGTTTCAAAATGATTCTTTCCCTATCCCTGGGAAGTTTGATTTTTTTTGGATCATGTTTCATTAGTACTCTCCGATTGCTTATAGACAACTGTCCTCAAGCAGGTGGATGATTCGGTGGTTTCCATAAAATCAACGATGAAAGAATGGGTTTGCTTAACCTGGCCGTGAAGTTTTGAATACTTGTCTTCGTCCATGTTTTCAATCTTCAGATTAAGCTCTTCCTGCAAATTCTTAATCGAAATTCCACGAGAATGTGCATGCCACCTTTTTGTTTCGTTCAATTGTAAAGCTATTCTCTTTGCGTGCGCCTGCTTCATTCTATGACTAACTTTTCTACCTTTCGATTCTGTCCTGTTCCAATTCTTGAATTTAAATGTAGATAGCCATTTTTCCAACAATTCTACCGAATGTTCACGCGCCTGCTCAAATTGATGAAGGTCTGCCAAATCAATCTTGGCAACAAGCATGTACTCAAGGGGTGTCAATGTGCCTTTTTCGGATTTTTCGTTTAGCTCATTATATTTCTCCAAATAACCCAATCGCGGTATCCATTTATCCTCAATATAAAACTGAGGATCAATAGCACCCAGCTGAGAATAGTAATCCATATAATATGTTGTCCCCAGACAAAGCGAATACTGTGCCTGCAGACATGGCTTTATCAGGAATGATGAAATCCACTTGACGATAGTGTTTACGTATGACTCCTACCGTCCTTTCAACAGAATCGACCAAGCCTCCCCCCGTGTCCAGAATAATTGTCAGTATATCAGGACATTTTTTATCTTCCGTCAACCTTTCAATCTGATTTCGGACAGCTATAGGCAATCCATTGCTCATTGGCCCATATATTGCCATAACATCTGATTTTTTGATCAATGCCAGACTACTGAGATGATACTCCAGCATTGTCTCAAGAAAATTCCTGACTTTAGACATACTGTTTTCCCTATCTGAAAGAAAATAAGACCAGATCAGGGGACAGGCATGCATTCTCTATAATCATCACTGATCCTTTCATCCAATCCTGATGAGCGTCTCTCTCCCACGACTATCTGTAATGCCATGAAGTGCCGCCTGTAAGACTGTCAGGTGTAGTGGACAAACATTTGGTTTGGCTTAACTTTCTTAATTCTTGCCGCTGCCCGAATCATTTACACTCGATTTATCGCAATTGTACTTGACGTTTGGGCATACAGTTGTCCATCTTGCGATGCCGGAAATTCGACATTGGGCTCTGACACGGGTATTGCTGGCGCGATCACTGGAAGCCTCCGCTGTCCGTCGCAACGGTCTCGCTGTATCCGGCGGCTGCATTCTGAAACAGGCCTACCCTCAGATCCTTGCATCGATACACTGGCTGGCTGTCAACGCTCACCATTCCGTCTGCTATTCCCATGACCAGTTTGCGCATGATGACCCGCTTGAAATCAATCTGATAGTCCACTCTCCGGTTTTGCGGGGTGATCTGGCCAATAAACTTGATCTCTCCGGAGCCCAGAGCACGACCATGTCCCTGTCCACCGCGCCATCCCAGAGAAAACCCGATCAGTTGCCATAACGCATCAAGGCCCAGGCATCCCGGCATCACCGGATCACCTTCAAAGTGACATTTGAAAAACCACAGGTCGGGGGCAATATCCAGCTCGGCCGTAACCAGCCCCTTTCCGTACTCGCCGCCATCCTCGTCAATATGGGTGATACGATCAAACATCAACATGTCGGGAAGCGGCAATTGAGCATTACCGCGTCCAAACATTCGCCCATGAGCGCATTCAAGCAATTCCTGTTTCGAATAGGATGTCTTCTTGATGTTCAAATCTGCACCGCCTTGCATTCGGGAGTTGCCTGCAACAACCGGACCTTGAGCACATAAGATCAACAGGCCTCGATCCTGTTGATCCAACCGTTATGCATCGACTTAAAATTATATATCAGCCTGTACTGTTCGGCTTATCCGCCAATATAGGACATCTCGACCTTCTGACTGTTACTGCCAAGAGGCTTTGAATCGTCATGCGACAGCCGATCCATGGAGTAGCGGTCCCTGCGACCCTGCCACAGATCATGAAGCTTCTGAAGAATCTCTGCATCGTCCAGCTGGCCATCAAGCAGGGGTCTCAAGTCAAATCCCGCCGAAGCAAACAGGCAGGTATATACCTCGCCCCTGGCAGACAATCTGGCGCGCGCGCAATCGCCGCAGAAGGGTTTGGTGATTGATGATATGATTCCGACCTCGCCAAGGCCATCCCGATACTTCCAGCGCTTGGAAACCTCGCCCCGATAATTGGCCCTGATCGGTTCAATCGGATAGACAGGATTAATGACATCAACCATTTCCCTGGCTGTAAATACCTTCTCGAGGTTCCAGCGATTATGATTGCCGACATCCATGAATTCGATAAAGCGCAAGATGGCACCCGAACCCCGGAACCGCTCGCACATCGGCAGGATATCCTGTTCATTAACGCCCTTTTGCACCACCATATTGATCTTGATGGCTTCATAGGGAACCTTCAGGGCATTTTCAATTCCCTCGAGAATATCTTCAAGCGGAACTGGAACCTGATTGATCTTCTCGTAAATCGCCGGGGTCAATGCATCAAGACTGACATTAAGACGCTGGACACCGGCCTCATGCAGTGAAATGGCCCGCTCAGGACTTAACAGGGACGCATTGGTGGTCAAGGCAATATCGACAATACCCGCTATACCGGCAATTCTATGGACCAGATCTTCCAGATCCTTGCGCAGCAGGGGTTCTCCTCCGGTTAGCCTGATCTTGCGGACACCGAGTTTGGAGAAGATGCCAACCAGTCGCTCAATATCCTCATACTTGAGGAGTTCCCTGGAACTCAAAAATGAATAATTCTTGCCGAATACATCCTTCGGCATGCAGTAGCCGCAGCGAAAATTACATCGGTCAGTCACCGAAATGCGCAGGTCTTTCAGCGGTCGATTAAACCCGTCCCTGACCATGGGTCGGGAGGTTTCGTTCATATCTTTGATCATGGCTGCAACATGCTGTCCTGAGGCAAAGCAGGATTCATCCTCCCTGGATAGCCGGCCATAGCGACAGGACATCGCCATTACGCAATGCCTGGTGTCGTTCTTCTACGGGCAGGAATGAACCGTTCAGCATCATGGTTCGTACTTCTTTACTCGGGACGTTCAGACGCTCAGTAATATCTGTGGGGGTCAGTGGTGAATTTTCAATCAATTCAATCGTGTTGCCCGATGCTCCCGGGGGCAGATATTCCATCAGGCTTGAGAATAACTTGACGGTAACTTTCACCTTCAGCCACCCCCTCGCTGCAAACGAATTCTGAATCTCTCGACAAACTCCGTATACTGCTGTTCGGTAAAATTCTCGAATTGAATGGTCACATCAATGACCGGCAGGATGAGCGAACCGAGAGTGCGGCTCCGGTCATTGGCAATCCTGAGCGTTGCAGAGCGGCCGTCTAGATGCATGCTGGCAACCCCATCATCGACCATG
>JAPYNK010000193.1 GCA_028285825.1 Arenicellales bacterium
ATTTATAGTCAATCTGCCCTTGCAGGCAGGGCTTGCTGTCCCGCATGTTTTTCAGGTGTTTCACGTGAAACATTGCTGGATTTCCTGTCCTGCTCTCGGCTGTCTCATGCAGTTCTCTGGGTTGCCCCAGAGCCTTTGTTCGGCAAAAACCACCACTCGTTTGTTTTGCTTTATGGCTGATATCGAATCAGAAACCTATGACTCAAGCAGTATCCAGGTGCTGAAAGGCCTGGAGGCTGTCCGCAAGCGCCCGGGGATGTACATCGGGGACACCGATGACGGGACTGGCTTGCATCACATGGTTTTCGAGGTTGTCGATAACTCGATTGATGAGGCTTTGGCCGGGCATTGCAGCGTGGTCAGGGTGGTGATTCATCCTGACCAGTCCATTTCCGTAAGTGACAATGGCCGGGGAATTCCGACCGGGGAAATCGAGGAGGAAGGAGGAAAAAGCGCGGCAGAAATCATCATGACGGTTCTGCATGCCGGAGGCAAGTTTGACCAGAACTCGTACAAGGTTTCCGGTGGGCTGCATGGGGTGGGCGTTTCCGTGGTCAATGCACTGTCACGAAAGCTGGAGCTTGAGATCAGGCGCGAAGGAAAAGTTCATTACCAGAAGTATGCCGACGGGGAACCACTGGAAGACTTGAAAGTGGTTGGCGATACACATGAATCAGGGACCAGAATTACCTTTGCGGCAAGTCCCGATGTGTTCAGTCGAATTGAATACCATTACGAAGTGTTGGCCAAGCGTCTTCGTGAATTGTCCTTCCTGAATTCAGGGATTCGTATCGAACTGTTCGATGAACGGGAAAACAAGCAGGATGTTTTTGAGTATGAAGGCGGGATTTCGGCTTTTGTCGGCTACCTCAATGAAAGGAAAACCCCCATCCATCCGAGTGTATTCTCAACCAGCACGGAAAGGGACGGCGTCCAGATCAATCTTTCGATGCAGTGGAATGACTCCTACCAGGAAAACACCTTCTGCTATACAAACAACATTCCCCAGAAAGATGGGGGAGCTCATCTGGCGGGACTTCGCTCGGCGATGACCCGCACCTTGAATGCCTATATCAACGACAGCGGGCTCGCAAAAAAGGAGAAAGTCAGTCTGAGCGGCGATGACTCTCGCGAAGGCCTGACCGCGGTTCTGGCGATCAAGGTTGCCGATCCCAAATTTTCCTCACAGACCAAGGACAAGCTGGTTTCTTCGGAAGTCCGCGGTGCCATAGAATCTGCAGTCAGTGAGGAGCTGGGAAATTTTCTGCTCGAAAATCCGGCAGAAGCCAAAATAATCGCTTCAAAAATTGTCGAATCAGCGCGAGCTCGCGAGGCCGCTCGCAAGGCCAGGGAAATGACTCGCAGAAAGAACGTCCTGGATCTTGGAGGACTGCCCGGCAAGCTGGCTGACTGTCAGGAAAGCGACCCCGCACAGTGCGAGATTTATCTGGTCGAGGGCGATTCGGCGGGAGGGAGTGCAAAACAGGCGCGTGACCGACGCTTTCAGGCGGTACTGCCGCTCAAGGGAAAGATTCTGAATGTTGAGAAGGCCCGGGCAGACAAGATTCTGGGCTCGGAGGAAGTTACTACCCTGATTACGGCCCTGGGAGCCGGGTTCGATGAAGATTTTGATATCGACAAGCTACGCTATCACAGAGTCATCGTCATGACCGATGCCGATATCGATGGATCGCACATTCGCACGCTGCTGCTGACCTTCTTTTATCGGCAAATGAGAGAGCTGATCAACCGCGGTCACGTCTATATTGCCCAGCCACCCCTGTTCAAGTTCTCGAAGAAGAAAAACGAAAAATACCTCAAGGATGAAAATGAAATGCAGGATTTCCTGGTCGATCTCGTGTCTCGGAATGCCGTCATTATCTCGGAATCCGGTGATGAAATCCGTGACAAGGACCTGAAAACCCTGATCGAAAGCCAGCATGCCAACCAAAAGCAGATCGAACGACTTTCCAGCGAGTATGACCGGCATGTCCTGGGAGAACTATCGCGGATTGAACCGGTTATGGAGGTCGATTTCACCGAGGCGGACCGGCTTCAGGAAATTTGCGAAGCATTGCAGAAAAATCTGACCCAGAGAGTCGGGCACTCGATCCGCTATACAGTAACGCCAGCCGAGCGAGATGAGGGCATACTGGTCACCCGTGTTCAGTATGGAACAGATCGCATGTATATGTTTCCAAAGTCATTCTTCATGAATTCCGAGTATCTTTCCCTGCTTCAGTACCATGCCAGGGTGCAGGAAATCTGTGATGACTCGAACCGGGTCAGTATCAAGTGGGGGGATGCAGAACCGGAGCAGCTTGATTTTAACGAGGCAGTTGGCTGGATGATGGAAAAAGCCAAACGGGGATTCATGATCCAGCGCTATAAGGGTCTGGGTGAAATGAACCCCGAGCAACTCTGGGAAACCACCATGGATCCCTCGGTGAGACGCCTGCTCAAGGTCACCGTTGGCGACGCCTTCGATGCGGATGAAGTGTTTACAACCCTGATGGGAGATCAGGTTGAGCCGAGACGGAACTTCATAACCCGAAATGCCTTTTCCGTGGCGAATCTTGATATATAGCTTTGATCGATCAGGCGAATTCGGGTTTCGGGTTCGAAAATACCCTTTCAACCATTGGCCTGAAAAATTCAAGATCTCGTGATTTAAATACAGGATCGAAGCAGTTCTGATCATATTCATGGCAGAAGTCGACACAATCCTGGTACCAGGGATGGTCTTTTAATGCCTCTCTTGCGTTTCGGTCTCGACCGAGATGGTGGTGGTAGTAGTAGGTCTGAAACAAGCCATGGTGCTTGATTATCCAGTAGACACGCTCTGATACATAGGGTCTCAGGATGGCTGCGGCCATCTCACTGTGTGCAGCGGGCGCTAACTCGTCACCAATGTCATGCAGCAGGGCGGCAACCACCAGTTCTTCCGGTTCGCCTGCATCATACGCACGGGTAGCCGATTGCAACGAGTGTTCAAGCCGGGTGATGGGATAGCCCGGCAGGGTTTCCTGAAGTCTTGACAAGGCACTCATCAGGCGACCAGGCAGTTCGTGGACATATTCTTCTTCCAGCTCGGAAAGCAAGGCATAATCCTCAGCCGTGCCATCTTCCATACGCGTAAATGAAACCATTTTCATAATCCCGTCTCCAATTTGTCAGTCGTTCCAAAATAGCAGCATCTGCATACTCAATAACCATGTCTCTCGATAAAGATCAAGCAGCAGCATTATATTTGCTCACGTGAATTTCTGGAAACAGGCCCCCTGGTCCGTAAAGCACATGGAAACACATCCAGTGTTTGACGCATCGCGATTTTTGGAGTGTCTGAAGTTTCACCAATGGATGATGTCAAGCCTGGAGTTGAAACTCGTGGCATATCGAGGACTGGCACCCATAACAGGGTGCCCGGTTTACGGATTGGGGTATAAGTATATTTTGGGCGCGTCTGCGGCATGATCAAGAGCGTTCCGGCATAGCCCATGAGAAACTGCCCCCGTGTGCTCCATGCTGCTTGATTGGATGCACATATCAGAGTGAATAAAGTTCACTCAACAAGGTTTTCACGTCTCTTGCAACAACACCAGGTGCCAACACCCGCTCAACGGCCGTGTTGGACGTACCGCAATGGACAATCACGGACTGGGTCTGATATCTGTCAATGGACTTGGTTAAGCGGTTCAGCGGTCTAGCCATGGAAGGCACGAGCGTTTTTGTCGCTTTCGCCTCTACCAGCAATAATTTGCCCGCGCCCTGTGGTACCACAAAATCCACTTCCAGTCCCTGCTTGTCACGAAAATAATAAAGTTCGATTCGTCTATAGTGACTGGCCTGATACTTGATCACTTCGGAAGCCACGAATCCTTCAAACAAGGCACCATGGAATGGCGATTTAAGCATGGCCTCCATGCTGTCAATGCCCAGCAAGTAAGACACCAGCCCGGAATCGGTGAAATACAGTTTCGGGGATTTAACCAGGCGTTTGCCAAAATTTTCAAAATACGGCGGTACGACGATGATCTGACCGGTTATTTCCAGGATGTTGAGCCATGAGGAAATCGTGGGCACGGATACGCCCAGGGGAGCTGCAAGATCGGTCTTGTTCATCATGTTTCCATGACGGGATGCCAACAGTCCCATGAACCGTCGGAACACGCTCAAGTCCTTGATGGCGGCAATGCTCCGTACATCACGCTCCAGATAGGTCTGAATGTAGGACTGGAACCAGATATCGGCGATTGCCGACTTTTTTACCACCTCAGGAAAACCGCCTTGCAAAATACCGGTTTTACCTGTCTCCAGTACAGAAAGGGGATATAGCTGCATTATGGCTAACCGCCCGGCCATGGATTCGGTCACCCCCTGCATGAGAGGTGCTTCCTGAGATCCCGTCAACAGCCATTGCCCTGCATTTTCAGGGTCAGCGTCAATACGGGTACGAATATATCGAAACAACTCGGGGATATTTTGTATTTCATCAAGAATTACCGGGGTGTTCAGGCTATCAAGAAACCCTCTGGGATCGCTGCTCACTCGATAAACAACATCGGGGTCTTCAAGCAATACATACTGCGCCTTCGGAAAGACGTGTTTCAGCAAGGTGGTTTTTCCGCACTGTCTGACCCCTGTCAGCAAGATGGCAGGAAAGTGCCGAGCGGCTTCCTTTAGTTTTGCCGTGATGTTTCGCGGAATATAATTCATTTGACTATTCTAAAGTGGTAATTAAAATATTCCAATATACGGTGCGAGTTTACCACATGCAGTGGAATGGTCCGTCCCTTCAGGGCTGAGTTCATGATCGGTTAAATCCAACAGCGAATGAAGCGGAAAACGAGAGCGGGCCGTCATTTCAACATGTTCCAGAACCCGTGCCCACAAGGTGATCCAATAACCGCATACGAATATCAGGAACCGTTCTGAACAAACTCGTGGACCTCGAATTAATGTTGACAGTCCATCCATTCTCTCTCGATGCATGGATGAAATCACGTGCGTGCGCCCACTAATCAATAAGTCGTGAGTTTTGATGGGCCCTTGTCAAAAAATCGTGAAAGGCAGGTTGTGGTCGAGATGTGCATTGTGTACGGGAAAACAGTCACTTGCTGTGAAAAACATGCGCACATGGTGAATAGGCGGCAGGCTGTGTGCCGGGCACAAACGGAAGGCGTATTCGGCCGGAACACTCGTTGCCTGCCAGTAGGCCGTTTTCCGAGTCAATCTGGACCAGGCGCAATTCGCTCTCACCCGGCTCAGCCGTCTCGGTCAGGTCCATATTCGCCATCAGGGCTTCCCAGACACGCATGGCACCGTTGGATCCGGTCAGCCCGGTCGGCCGGTTGTCGTCGCGGCCAACCCACACGATAGCCAGGAGATTGCCGCTGTATCCTGCAAACCAGCTATCCCGAAACTGGTTGGTGGTGCCGGTCTTGCCTGCCAGATTAAGGTCTGGCGAGAATGTCCTTCCTAATCTTGAGGCTGTGCCGAACCGAACACTCTGGCTTAAAACATGGTGCACAAGCCCCGCACTGGTCCTCGGGACTGTCTGAAAGGTTGTACGAATGTGCCAGAGCTTCATACAGAGGAACGGAATCCCGATATTCGTTCTTGTAGTTCTTCGGTGACCAGCGGCTACCATCATCCAGAGCGAGACTGATCGGCCGGTCGGGCAAGGAGCTGGCCAGAGTATACCCATGGGTGGGCTTCAAGGCAGTCAGATAAACAGCAGGCTTGACCAGCGAGCCGATTTGCCTTTCGATATCGGTGGCCCGGTTAAATCCGGAGTTTTGCGCCCCTCGATCCCCGACTACGGCAAGAATGCTCCCGCTTTCAGGCTCGACGACAATCACTGCCCCCTGTAGGGAACCCGATGTCATCTGCCTGGTGTTTTCAATTTTTTCAAGAGTTTGGGATAATGCATGCTGCGCAACATGCTGAATATCCAGATCCAGTGTCGTGTGCAGGTCCAGACCGCTGGTGCGCAGCATGTCCTCCGAATAGAAAAGCCTGAGATGTCGCTGCAAATAATCAAAATACGCCGGAAAGCCACTCAGCTTCTCCTGGCTTCTGGCAGTAACACCTATCGGTAGTTGAATATAGCGATTGGCGGCTTCGTCAGTCAGTGTTCCATATTCCGCCATCTTGCTGAGCGTCAGATTCCTTCTCTCCACTGCACGCTCGGGATTGCGATGAGGGTTGTAGTATGAAGGGGCCGTAATGATGCCAACCAATAATGCAATTTCATGCGGCCGCAAGTCCCAGACTGGTCGCCCGAAATAGTATTCGCTGGCTAAAGGAAAGCCATGTATGGCACGATGGCCGGATTGCCCCAGAAAAACCTCGTTCAGATAGGCTTCAAGAATTTCGATTTTGCTGTAGCGCCACTCAATCACTAGCGCATAGACTGCCTCCTTGATCTTTCTCCTGAATGTCTTCTCCGGACTCAGAAACAGATTCTTGACCAGTTGCTGGGTAATCGTGCTCCCGCCCTGTACCGTCTTGCCCGAAACTAGATTTGAGACCGCCGCACGCAGGATGGCCTTTACATCAACACCGTAATGGGTACTGAACTTGCGGTCTTCCATGATCAGCAGGGCATGCAGGAGAATCTCCGGCATCTCGTGCAGCTTGAGTGGAATACGATCCTGGTGAGGCCCCAGCTGCAAAGTCCCGATCATTGGTGATTCAAGGGCAATGCTGCTCAAGGGCTGCCCCGTGTTCACATTGCGAATGGCGACGACCCGGCCACTTCGGGCTTGAATGCGTACCGGCATCGCCGATTGCCCCGGAATACTTGCATTCGCAGTTTTCCGTATGAACAGATCAGCCTGCGACTGATCAATCGAATAGTCTCCGGGCTGGGATATTTGCCGTGTCCTGCGGTATCCATAACGGTCAAGCTTGCGCGTGAGGTGTTCGAGCGATATCGGGTCACCCTCCCCGATATGCAGTGGTCGTGCATAGACATGCGAGGGCTCAGTGTGGATTTTGCCGTCCATGACTGGACGGATCCGGGCATCTATGTAAAGCAGGGCAATCGTGCCGGCCAGAAGGAGTGCCAGACACATGCTCGGAAGCAACGAGCGAATGAGCCCCCTGCGGTGCCGTGATGGCTTTCCGCCTGCTTTAGGCCTGTTACGGGATTTACGACTCAAGGAGCAAAGTCAGGCTTGATTAGGGATTCGATGGGGAGTTGGGAAGTAGTACGGCATGGCACATCCAGCAGATTTCAAAACTCTCCGGGTTCTTCTCGCCACAATTCCCGCATGATATTTCCCCGGAGGGGGGTTCGGTGACATCAAACTTCCTGACGATCCTGCAAGCTCTTTCTGCATCATGGTCGCGCTTGATCCAGATCTCCGGCGGACTAACCGGCAGCTCGCCAAGACCGCCTGACAGATTCCCGTTAACCAGGATTGCCGGGATGTCGACATTGTCAAGCATGTCCAGAACCAGTTGGGCATCAATCAGCGATTCAGCCTCATAGACTTTCCGCATTTTTTCAAGAGGTGCCCGGTAGCGAGGAGTCGGGCCAGGCAACGATAATTGCATTGACCAGCGTGGCCAGGGGAATGGCAAAAAATACCCCCCATAACCCCCACAGGCCGCCAAATACCAGGACGGCAACGATGATGGCGACCGGATGCAGGTTCACGGCTTCGGAAAAGAGCAGGGGGACCAGCAGATTTCCGTCCAGTGCCTGAATGACCAGATAGGTGACGGTCAATACAGCCAGCTCACTGGACCAGCCCCACTGAGCCCAGGCAAGAATCACCACCGGGATGGTTACCACTGCAGCACCGATATAGGGAATCAGCACTGAAATTCCAACGAGAAAGGATAACAGCATGGCGTAATTGAGACCCAGGAATGAAAACGCGATCAGCGTAACGCCCCATACAATCAGGATCTCCCAGAATTTGCCACGAACATAGTTGGCAATCTGGATATCAACATCGTTCCAGATCTGAGCTGCCAGTTCATGATCTTTTGGCACAAATTGAATAAGATAGTTCAGGATCTTTTTCTTGTCCTTGACAAAAAAGAAAATCAGGATCGGCAGCAGAACCAGATAGATCATCCAGGTGATAATGCTGGCTGCGCCGGTCAACGAGATACCGACAAGTCGTTGCCCATAATCTGTCAACTGGGTTCGTATGGCAGCGATTAGATCCCGCACCTGATCCACCGAGATCAGCTCGGGGTAATGTTCAGGCAGTTGACCAAGGACAAGCTGTCCCCGGTACAGCAGCGACGGTATTTGCTGAACCATTTGAGTCATCTGGCTGTACAGAACCGGAAACACCACCAGCAAAGTGCCGATCACAAACACGATGAATCCGATATAGAC
This sequence comes from Arenicellales bacterium, assembly GCA_028285825.1. Classification (GTDB taxonomy): domain Bacteria; phylum Pseudomonadota; class Gammaproteobacteria; order Arenicellales; family Poriferihabitantaceae; genus Poriferihabitans; species Poriferihabitans thioversatilis. The sequence continues at coordinate 8,363 of JAPYNK010000193.1, forward strand.
AAATCCGACCGCTACGGGTCTCGGTATGCCGAACACGGTAAGGCGACCAACCAGGCCTTCCAGAACATAAGCAATGACGATCCCGGCAATCACGGGTGCCAGAATTGCCCCGGCATAGGAAACGATCAGGCCGGTTGCCAGCAGAAACAGCGTCAAAAAAACGATTTGGGGATTGGAGAGCTGCTCCTTGAGCCATTCGACAAAAGTATTCATGTCGTCACTACTCTTGATATGACGGATCCTGATGGATGGTAGTTGTATGCGAAATTCTTGCGGTGGATTCCAGCATTTTTCCAACTGAACAATATTTCTCTACTGCAAGTTTAACGGCTCGTTCCACTTTTCGCTGATCCAGCCTGTTTCCGTAAACGCGAAAGTCGAGCTGGATATCGCAGAACACTGCAGGCACCTGGTCGGTTCTCTCTCCCCTGGCTTCGATATGACAGTCCGATACATTCTGCTTCATTTTTTTCAATGTCGATATCACGTCAATTGCGCTGCATCCGGCCAGTGCTCCGAGGACCATCTCCATGGGCCTTGCTCCCTTGTCCTGTCCCCCAACAGCCTCTGAGCCATCAATTTCAAATCGCTGGCCATTTTCTGTCGAAGCCGAGAAGTGAACGCCACTGTTCAAGTGTAAGGCAACTTTCATGAAGCCTTTCCAAATAACTCAAGGAGTCTTGATCCCGGATCCTCGGCGCGCATCAACGATTCCCCGACCAGAAAAGCGTTGACTTGGTTGACTCGCATAAGGGCAACGTCATACTTGCTGTGGATGCCGCTCTCCGTAACTACAATCCGATCTTCGGGAATTGCATCGAGCAATCCGAGCGTGGTCTCAAGCGAGGTCTCGAAGGTGCGCAGATTGCGGTTGTTGATTCCGATTAACTTGCAGGGCAGGACGAGCGCCTGCTCCAGCTCCGCGCCATCGTGAACCTCGACCAGTACATCCAGACCGACCTCGCGCGCCGTTTCAGCAAGGGACTGCAGTTTTGAGGGGCTCAGTGCGGCCACGATCAACAAGATGGCATCAGCACCCAGAGCTCTCGATTCGTGAACCTGATAGGAATCGATGATGAATTCCTTTCTGAGTACGGGCAGCGAACAGACGGTCCTGACTGTTTCGATGAAACGGTCATGACCATGGAAATAGGTCTCGTCGGTGAGCACCGACAAACAGGTCGCTTTTGCCTTTTCATAGCTCTTTGCGATGGCAGCCGGATCAAAATTCCTGCGAATGATGCCCTTGCTTGGCGAAGCCTTCTTGATCTCGCAAATCACTGCAGGCCCACCTTCTGAAAGCCGCTTGTCAATGGCCTCGACAAAACCGCGACAAGGCGAGAGGCCATGGTTTTGCTCAATCAGCCGGTCAATCGGCAACGCTTGATTGCGGGCGTCGATCTCGCAGATTTTCGTGGCAATGATTTTCTTGAGAATGTCCTGCATTCAATGATCTTGCAATGATGAGCGATTTAAGAAGTTTTCGAGAATTTTATGGCCGAAATCAGTGGCAATGGACTCGGGATGGAACTGGACACCTTCAACCGGCAGTTCGCGGTGCCTGACCGCCATGATTTCCTGATCGTCAGTCCACGCGGTAATTTCAAGACTGTCCGGCATCGAATGGCGCTCAATGACCAGCGAGTGGTAGCGAGTCGCCCGGAACGGATTGTCCAGCCTCTCGAAAATTCCCGTTCCGGAATGATAAATCATGGATGTCTTGCCGTGCATGATTTTTTCTGCCTTGACTATCTTGCCACCGAAAGCCTGGCCGATGCTTTGATGACCCAGGCACACGCCCAGGATCGGAATGCGGCCAGCCAGGCTTTCTACCGCAGAGACTGAAATGCCGGCTTCGCCAGGAGTGCAGGGACCGGGCGAGATAACCAGGTATTCAGGCGCCATCTGCCTGATTTCGGCCGGCGATATCTGGTCATTGCGGTAAACTCGAACATCCTGGCCCAGTTCTCCAAAGTACTGAACGAGGTTGTAGGTAAAGGAGTCGTAGTTGTCAATGACAAGCAGCATGGTTGAAAAATTACCGGTGGTTCGGAAATGGCAGGCCGTTCCCTATCTGTGGTTGTTCAGCTGTCCAGCCATTCAGCGAGCGCCTTGTCGCGGTCACTGATTTCCTCGATGGACTGATACCAGTATCGTTCCCAGCCTGTTTCGGGGAGAGAGGCAAACAACATCAGGTTAAGCGGATAGTACTCGCTATCGGTGCAGTTGCGAAAATCATCCCGGAACAGGAATACGGCCTTGTCCCATGCCATGGCAAGACCCAGTTCAACCATCACTCCCTCATCCGGAGGGCAGCCATTGACTACCGCAAACAGGCCGTCTGCTTCGCGTACATCGGACATGTCATCCTGCCCGATGCGATAGGCCCAGCCCGGCTTGGCGCGATCAATCTGGTTATTGCGGGAGAAGGGTTCCCAGACCTCGGCGCCTACGGACTCAAGGGCATGCACCAGTGCGGCCAGCGGTCCTTCTCGAAGTTGTCTGGAAAACCCGAACGGGTTGGCAAGATACAGTGTCTTCTTTGACATGATTACATCAGTTCAAGGGTTTTTCAAGTCCTTCCCCGACCATTTCAATGGCACGGAGTACGGCACTGGCCTTGTTCATCGATTCCTGCCATTCTGCCAGGGGTTCCGAGTCCGCAACAATCCCCCCGCCCGCCTGGATATGGGCCTGCCGACCCTTGACCACTGCGGTGCGAATGGCAATCGCCATATCCATGTTCCCATTCCATCCGATATATCCGATTGCTCCGGAATAGACGCCTCTCCGATGCGGCTCAAGCTCCTCGATTATCTCCAGGGCGCGGATTTTCGGCGCACCGGAAAGTGTTCCGGCCGGGAAGGATGCGCTCAGGACATCGATTGCATCGAGATTCTCGTTGATGTGACCGGTGACATTGGAAACGATATGCATGACATGCGAATATTTTTCGATCGTCATTCTGTCGGTGACCGAAACAGTGCCTGTCCGGGCGACTCTTCCCACGTCATTTCGGCCGAGATCGATCAGCATCAGGTGCTCGGCAGTCTCTTTTGGGTCGGCCAGCAGCTCCCTGGCCAGATTCTCGTCTTCCTCCTCCGTGGCGCCCCGATGGCGCGTGCCTGCGATTGGGCGCAAGGTGATGTCGCCATTTTCGAGTCGCACCAGAACTTCCGGGGATGATCCGGCAATATGGAAATCGCCGAGATTGAAATAGTACATGTAGGGAGAGGGATTGAGAGTGCGAAGCGCCCGATAAAGGTCAATTGCCCGTCCCGGATAGCCCAGGGCAAGTCGTTGGGACAGGACGATCTGGAATGCATCGCCTTCATATATGTAGTGTTTGCAACGCTCGACGGCATCGAGATATTTCTCTTTCGGAAAAAAATGCCTCAATCCATGGCTTCCCGAGGTGCCCGGGTCGATTGATGATGCCATGGCTGCCTGGGGATGCGGTTCGCGCAGACGCCGAATCAAGTTGTCGAGGCGCAACTGTCCCGATTCCCAGGCATCTGCATGTTCGGGATTGGCATGGATAACCAGATACATGCGGCCTCTCAGATTGTCAAAGATCACCACCTCGCTCGAGGTCAGTAACAGGATATCGGGAGTTTCCGCAGGATCGGAGGTTGGACAGGCATCCAGATGCGGTTCGATATACCGAATCGTGCCGTATCCAAAATATCCCACCAGGCCGCCGGTAAATCTCGGCGCATCGGCGATTTCCGGCGACCGGCAAAGGTCCTTGAACTTGCGGACTTCGTTCAATGGGTCCTTGCTTTCATATTCGTGCAGGGCATTGCCATCAACAATTCGCACCTTGTGGCCATTGATCTCGAGGCGATTGCTGCAGGCAAGGCCGATAATGGAATACCTGCCCCATTTTTCCCCTCCCTCGACGGATTCAAGCAGGTATGACCAGGGTTCATCGGCAAGTTTGAAATAGGTGCTAAGCGGGGTATCAAGATCGGCCAGCAGCTCCTTGATCAGCGGGATACTGTTATAGCCCTGCTGGCCAAGCCCCTCAAACTCCGCCTTGCTTATCATGTTCTATTCAACTCGCAGAAGATACAGCATTCCGCTGTGCCGGAAATGCCATTCCAGACCATCGCACCGAATTTTCCGGCACTTCTGCATGACAGACATGATAGGTGATTTTATCGACATGTTGACTGCATATTGGATCATTTAAATACATGTTGCGGTTATTCCTGATTCGGAAAATGGAATTGTTGCCGTGAATACCGCCATCTCGATTAGTGAAGGTCTGGCTATGCTGCGCCAATCACCGAGCGTATCTGGCTGATCACGCTGTTATACCGATTGGGATCTTCATCACGGCGTGCCCCGAAAATCGCACTGCCGGCAACAAAGGTGTCGGCGCCGGCACTGGCAATTTCGGCAATGTTTTGCGGGCTCACGCCGCCATCGACTTCAAGGCGGATCGGCAGCCTGCTCTGATCGATGATCTTTCGCACCCCGGCCAGTTTTGTCAATGTCTTGGGAATGAACTTCTGTCCGGCAAATCCCGGATTGACAGACATCAGCAAGATCATGTCGAGCTTGTCCAGGACGAAGTCGAGACAGGAGAGCGGTGTCGAGGGATTAAGAACCAGACCCGACTTGCAGCCATGGTCCCGGATCAGCTGAAGGGTTCGATCGACATGGTTGCTTGCTTCGGGATGGAAGGTGATATAGGTCGCGCCCGCATCTGCAAAATCCGGAATTAGCCGGTCAACCGGCTTCGCCATAAGGTGAACATCAATCGGGGCACTGATGCCATGGTTTCTGAGGGACTGGCAGACGACGGGACCAAAAGTCAGGTTTGGCACGTAGTGGTTATCCATGACATCGAAGTGCACCAAATCCGCGCCGGAGGCCAGGACATCTTCAACTTCCTGCCCGAGTCTTGCGAAGTCGGCAGAAAGAATGGAAGGTGCAATCACTGGATCCTGTTTCATGCGAAGTGCTCCATGGTTTGCTGGCTGACGGGAGGCTATCCCTGAATCCCGACGAATAGCGGATTGCCATCCCGTATCAATTGTACGAGGAAACGCCCTCGGGCACCCTGAATAACGGCTTCAAGTTCGGCGACACTGGTGATTTTCCGGCGATTGACATTCAGGATGATGTCGTCCTGTTCAAGCCCGGAAGCCTCTGCTTCGGAGTCTGGCTCGATGCTCTCGATGATGACCACCCGGCCATGGTCGCCGTAGGTGCCATTCACGAATGTTGCACCCTCGAAACTCGAAAGAGCGGATTGGCGAGAGTTGCGACTGCGGTCATTGCGGGCATTGATCGTGATTTCTTCCGAACGGAGCACTCCATCCCGATAGTACTCGATTTCGAATGGATTGCCGGGCCGGATCAGCCCGATGGCATTTCTGAGATCGGATGATCCATCCACGGGATTGCCATTCAGGCGAATCACGATATCGCCTTCCTGGAGCCCGGCTTCATCGGCGACTGTGCCTTCGACGATGTCAACGATGACCGCTCCGCCCTGGCCTGCCAGATTGAATGCTTCGGCAAGTGCCGGGGTCATGTCCTGAATGCGAACCCCGAGAATGCCGCGCTTGATATTGCCGTATTCGACAATCTGCTCCATCAGGCTCATCGCCATGTCAATCGGAATGGACAGGCCAATTCCGATACTGCCCCCGCTTCTCGAGAAGATCGCGGAATTGATGCCGACCAGTTCGCCGCGCAGGTTGACCAGCGCGCCTCCGGAATTGCCGGGATTGATCGAGGCATCGGTCTGAATGAAGTCTTCATAGCCGCCGAGGCCAAGACCGCTCCGCCCGAGTCCGCTCACTATTCCCGAAGTCACGGTCTGGCTCAAGCCAAACGGATTGCCTATGGCTACCACAAAGTCACCCACTCTCAGGTTTTCGGAAATGCCGATTTCGATATCGGTCAGGCTATCCGGTTCGACCTGAATCACGGCAACATCACTGGCCTGGTCCGTACCGACGACAGTGGCCGTGAATTCGCGTCCGTCTTCCGTTGTAACCAGAATCTCATCGGCCTTGTCGATCACATGGTGATTGGTCAGGATGTGTCCTCGTTCGGCATCAACGATGACTCCGGAGCCCAAACTGCTTGAACGGTTTCCCTGTTCCGGGATATTGAAGAAGCGCCGGAACATGGGGTCGCGCAGGATCGGGTGATCATCATAGCTGATGCGGGCGGTGGTGGAGATGTTGACGATTGCCGGGCGAATGGTTTCCAGCATCGGTGCCAGACTCGGAACATCGCCGGAGGCAATCAGGGATGACAATGCGCCTGAAGCCCATGTCGGGATCATTGGCGGGAGCATCAGTAGCAGGCCCAGGACGGCGCACATGGTGCATTTGGAGATCCTGGTCATGTGCAATTTGAATCGACTGTCGTCGCTAGCGGTATTTGGCTTCATGTTTCGGTGAGCGATTCAAGGCAGGGAGAGCGATATCCGTCTTTACGGAATATGACCGGAAAGAAACTCTCGTCCATCTCGGTGCTGCCGTATTTCTTGTAGCGTCCGTAAATCGGACCGACCTTGTCTGCATGGAAACGGCTGTCTGAAGACATGCAGTGGGAAACCACAGTATGCCGGGGTTGCCCCGAGTGGTTTTGGCCCGAACCATGCCAGGTCTTGCCATGATGAAATACCGCGTCTCCAGCCTCGACTTCGATGGGGTCAATTGCATAGGCATCGATTCCCAGTTCCCCGGCAGTGAACTTGAGTGCTTCATGATAGTCATCTGGTGCATGAAAGGTGAATTTCCGGGTTTGCACCGGCCAGTGATTGGAATGGCGTACGTATTCAATGGTGCCGGCATCCCGCCTGGTTGTATCCAGCGCCATCCAGCAGGTAATCATGGAGGGCGGGTCGACCCATTCCTGGTAGGTATTGTCCTGATGAAAGCCGACTTGCCGGGCACCCGGCGGCTTCCAGATCACGTTATCCTGGTTGATGCGGGTGCCCGGCCAGTCCATCAGTTCTGCACAGGCTCGTCCGACCCGCGCATCAAGCACCAGCCTGGCAATGGCGCGGTCGGATTTCCAGCCATTGCAAATCTGTCGGGTCAGGCTGGCGTCCGTAATGCCGAATCGCCAGTTCCACTCGTCTGGCTGGAGCCCGGTTTCAAATTCGCCGCGAAACAGTTTCTCGAACCGGGATCGGGCTTCATTGACCCGCTCTCTGGAATTGAAGTTCCTGACGACAAGGTAGCCGTCCTCCTCGAATGCAGCGCGTTGCCGGGAATTCAGAATCATGGCTGGCAAATCAGCTTGAATGGCATCATTCGTGCTTGGCCGAAATAATCAGTGAGTGTCCGATGAATAACAGCGACTGTTTCAGTACGGTCAGAACCATGCTCGAGAGCAGATGCCACCAGTGAAGGCAGTAGAGGCGGGTCGTCAAGTCTGGCTCAAAATATCCGGTAGTTTTGGTATTATGTCGCATAACTCGCATTCAATCAATGACACTTCAACCCACCTGTTACAAGTCTTTCGTCATGCAGCATTATGATGTGATCATTATAGGCAGCGGTCCTGCCGGCAAGACAGCGGCCATTCAGGCCGCCAAACTCGGCAGGCATGTCGCCGTCATTGATGGCATGGGGGGCGTCGGCGGCGTGTGCGTGCATACCGGAACCATACCCAGCAAAACCCTGCGGGAGACGGTACTGAACCTGACGGGCTGGCGAGAGCGCGGATTTTACGGTCGGGCCTATCGTGCCAAGTCCGACATTCAGGCTTCCGACCTCATGCAAAGACTCAGCATGACCCTGCAAAATGAAGTGGACATCCAGCAAGACCATCTGGTTCGGAACGGAGTACAGATAGTGCAGGGTTTCGCGCATTTTGTCGATGACAAGACGATCGGCGTGGACACGGCCAATGGAGACAGGATCAGCCTGTCGGCCGAGCGTTTCATCATTGCTGTCGGAACCCAGACCTATCGTCCCGGTGATGTGCCGTTTGATGGTGAAAGGGTGATTGATTCAGACGAGGTTACGCGCATGCAGAAGCTGCCGCGCACCCTGACCGTAATTGGCGCAGGCGTGGTCGGGGTTGAGTACGCGACGATTTTCAAGACGCTGGACATTAATGTCACCCTGGTTGAACCCAGAGACAGCATGCTGGATTTCATGGATCAGGAAATCCTGATGCATTTTCGCCATGAAATTGTCGACAGCGGTCTGAGGCTGCAGTTCGGACAGAAAGTCAAGACGATTGAAGCCAGGGAGAGTGGCAACTGTGTGGTGACTCTGGAAAATGGCCGGGCCATTGCCTCGGACATGGTGCTGTTTGCAGCGGGTCGGGTGGGCAATACCGGCAAGCTCGGGCTTGAAAATATCGGAGTGGAAACGGACCACCGTGGACGTCTCACGGTGAATGATCGATTCCAGACCTCGCAGCCGAACGTGTATGCCTGCGGTGACGTGATTGGTTTCCCGAGTCTGGCGTCGACTGCGCTGGAGCAGGGCCGGATTGCCGTACTCGACGCATTGGGTGAGGAAGTCTACAGGAAGCCCGAATATTTTCCCTACGGCATCTATGCGGTGCCGGAAATGTCTACCGTAGGCATGACCGAGGAGGAAGTGATTGAGCGGAAGATACCCTATGAAACGGGTCTTGCGCAGCTCCGCGAGACCTCGCGCGGCAAGGTCATGGGTCTTCGCTCGGGCATTTTGAAGGCAATTTTTTCGACGAAAAGCCGCAGATTGCTCGGTGCACACATTGTAGGAGAAGGGGCAACTGAACTGATTCACATTGGTCAGGCGGTGCTGACCCTGAAGGGCACCATCGATTATTTTCTGGAGAATGCCTTCAATTACCCGACGCTGGCCGAGGCCTACAAGGTAGCGGCCTTGCATGCCCACAACAGAATGATTGAACTTGAGTACTAGACGAGGCGGCTTTACCATGGGTTTTCTGAAGAATCTGTTTGGT
>JAPYNK010000194.1 GCA_028285825.1 Arenicellales bacterium
TCGGGAAACTCGGTCGGCAAGCATCCCGATATTCCAGTCACCCCCGAACAAATTGCCAATGCTGCTATTGATGCCGCCAAGGCAGGGGCCGCCATTGCGCATATTCATGTCCGCGATCCAGACACCGGTGCCCCGTCACGAGAACCCGCATACTTTGCTGAAGTGATCGATCGTATACGGGATAGCGATACGGATGTGGTCATCAATACCACCGCCGGCATGGGAGGCGATCTGGTCTTTGGACCCGATGAGACCCCCCTGCAACTGGATCAAGAAGGTACAGACATGGTGGGCCCTCTGGCAAGACTGGCACATGTCGAGCAATGCCTCCCCGAAATTTGCACTCTGGATTGCGGAACCATGAATTTTGCCGAGAGTGATTATGTCATGACCAATACCCCGGGCATGTTGCGGACCATGGCCAAAAAAGTTCAAGAGCTCGGTGTTCGCCCTGAGCTGGAGGTGTTTGACACCGGTCATCTGGTATTTGTGAAAGAGCTGATTCGAGAAGGCTTGATCGACGATCCGGCAATGATTCAGTTGTGCATGGGTATTCCTTACGGTGCACCGGATGATCCTTCAACCCTGATGTCCATGGTGCATGCCCTGCCTGAAGGATCGGTCTTTTCCGCTTTCTCGATCGGGCGCAACGAATTGCCTTATGTTGCCATGGCCGTGCTGGCTGGCGGCAACGTACGAGTGGGCCTTGAAGATAACCTGTATCTGTCTCGCGGAGTTTTTGCAACCAATGCACAACTGGTAGAACGAGCTGTCACCATTCTCTCGGCGATGGGCGTTTCGATTATTGGCGGACTTGCCCGGACGTCTGGACAAGGTGCTGAACAATGCACTCAGGGCATATCGAAAAATGACCCTGGCCCCCGTTGAACTTCGAGGAGAGCTGCGGGTAGCGAATTCCATCGAAGAAGCGGTTTGCGACGCTGACTTTGTTCAGGAAAGCGGCCCAGAGAGAATCGATCTGAAGCAGGCTCTTTTCCGGGAAATCGCATTCCATGTCGGAGATGAGGTCGTTATTGCCTCTTCCTCATCAGGCCTATTGCCCAGTGACATGCAGCAGGGCATCAAAAATCCGGAGCGGGTAATTGTTGGTCATCCGTTCAATCCTGTCTACCTATTGCCTCTGGTGGAAATTGTCGGCGGTCAGCAAACTTCCTTGCAGGCAATGCGGCAAGCTGAAGAATTTTATTCGGAAATCGGCATGCACCCCCTGGTTGTAAAAAAGGAAGTGCAGGCTTTTTTGGCAGACCGCATGATGGAGGCATTGTGGCGCGAGTCGCTGCACTTGCTCAATGAAGGCGTAGCGACAGCGGATGAACTGGATCAGGCGATCGCTTATGGTCCCGGAATACGCTGGGCATTTATGGGCCCTTACCTCACCTATCGAATAGCAGGCGGAGAAGGGGGCATGCATCACTTCATGTCCCAGTTCGGTCCAAGCCTGAAATGGCCATGGACCCGTTTTGATGGTCCCAGCCTTACCGGTGGTCTGCTGAACCGGATTACCGAGCAGTCAGACCGGCAGGCAAACGGTCGATCCATCTCCGAGCTCGAACGAAAACGCGATGACTGCATCGTATCCATTCTTCAGGGTCTCCGGGTTAACCATACCGGTGCCGGTCAAGTGCTGGGGCAGTATGAAGAGAAGCTCTATCGCATTTCGCATCATGATGATCAAATGCCGCTCAAGTTCTCCGATCATGACTTCAGCCAACCCATGCAACTGCATTCAGACGTGGTTCCTCCGGAATGGGTTGATTACAATCGGCATATGACGGAAAGCAGCTATCTGAGAGCGATGGGCGATGCATCGGATGCGCTGTTTCAATTAATCGGGGTCAATGAAAGCTATCACAAACAGGGCTTCAGCTATTTCACTGTGGAAACCCACTTGATGCATCATGGTGAAATCATGGCAGGAGAAGCGTTTTATTTCAAAACGCAAGTTCTGAATCTGGACGCAAAGCGCTTGCATATCCATCACGCCATGCATGCATTGAAAGACCATCGCGTGCTGGCAACGGGTGAACAGATGCTGCTGCATGTCAATACCCATGAATCCAGATCCTGTCCGGCCGAACCATCAATCATGGAGCGGCTGGAAACAATCTATCGGGGGCAGCGTAATCTCGAGATTCCCCCAGAATGCGGACGCTCAATTCAGATGGCGGGCTTGTAGCTGGTGGAACCTGCCGGTCAAAGCGTTCTGATTACCGCCGGCGCATCCGGAATCGGCAAGGCCATTGCTCTCGAATTTCATAATGCGGGAGCTTCAGTTCACATAGTAGATATCGACAGGCTGGCAGCTGAACGGTTTGCCGGAGAATTGCCTGGAATCATGGTCTCGATTGGCGATGCATCGAATGAGCAGCAGACCCTGAACATCTCCAGAAAGCATATCAGTACCTATGGGGGTATCGACGTTCTGGTCAATTGTGCGGGGATTGCCGGCCCTACTGCCGCTGTCCAGGATGTATCGCTTGAGGATTGGCACCGTTGTCTGGCGGTCAATCTTGACTCCACCTTTCTGTATTGCCGAGCGCTAATCCCCAACATGCAAAGTGCCGGAAGCGGATCAATCGTCAATATTTCATCAACAGCGGGGTGGCATGGATATCCGCTCCGCTCTTCCTATGCGGCAGCCAAATGGGCGGTGATTGGGCTGACCAAAACATTGGCCATGGAGCTTGGCCCTTGTGGCATTCGTGCCAATGTGATTTGTCCCGGTAGTATCAATGGCGAGCGTATGGACAGGGTGATAGCTGCCGAATCACGGCAAAGCGGCCTGTCGCAACAAGTCATTCGGCAGAAGTACACCAACAGCTGTTCCTTGCGAACCTTTATTGATGCCGAGGATATCGCCAAGATGGCACTGTTTCTGGCATCGCCCGATTCCAGTCGAATTACCGGTCAAGTCATGAATGTTGATGGGCATGTGGAGAATATTCGATGATGAGACCGTTGATTGAACTCGAAATACTCTTCAAGTCGCATAATTCCCGCATCGTACCGAGCCGCCAGCGAGAGACAATTTCATGAACTTTGAGCCAAGCGAAGAACAGAAACTCCTGATCGAGTCGGCAAGACGCTTTGTCAGGGAGGAACTCTATCCCCATGAAGAGGAAGTTGAAAAAACCGGAGCCGTGCACCGGGACTTGCGCCAGCAAATCATTGACCGGGCGCTTGAAGTCGGCTTGTACGCTGCCAATATGCCGCAAGATCTCGGGGGCGGGGGTCTGGATTCGCTCTCGATGTGCATGCTGGATCGCGAACTTGGCCGGGCGAGCTATGCGTTGCAGTATACGGTGGGTCGTCCAAGTAATATCCTGCAGGCCTGTGTAGGGGAGCAGCGGGAGCGATACCTGTTTCCATGTATCCGCGGCGAGAAAACCGATTGCCTTGCGATGACCGAGCCCGGTGCCGGATCCGATGTCCGGTCGATGTCAACCCGGGCCGAGAGAGACGGACGGGATTTCATCATCAACGGAACCAAGCATTTCATCAGTCACGCTGATATCGCTGACTTTGTCATTCTGTTTGCGGCAACAGGATTCGAAGAAACGCCACGTGGCCCGAGAAAACGCATCACTGCATTCCTGGTTGACAAGGGCAGCAGGGGATTTGAGGTCAGGGATGGCTACCAGAGCGTATCCAACCGCGGTTATCACAATTGCATTCTGGAATTTGACAATTGCCGGGTTTCTGGGCTTGATGTCGGATTTGCCGCTGGAGAGGATCTGGCGGGATGCACGGGTTGAACGGATTTGGGAAGGGACGAGTGAAATCCAGCGCATGATTGTCGCCCGATCGATTTTGCGTCCGCTTGAATCGGTACGGTAATTCATCTTGCAATTTGACCGTAGCCGTCTGCTTCGTTTTCTGAACCCGAAATCCATTGCCGTTGTTGGAGGCAGGGAATCGGAACGTGTTCTTGAGCAGTGTGCAAAGATGGCGTATGGGGGCAGCCTCTGGGCAGTCAACCCGAATCGTGCAGAGTTGGCAGGCATCCCCTGTGTCAGGCACATCAATGAGCTGCCTGAGGTTCCCGATGCCGTATTTCTCGGCATATCAGCGGATCAATCTGTGGAATCGGTGGGTATTCTGGAGGCGATAGGCGTTGGGGGCGTGGTGTGTTTGGCATCCGGTTTCAGGGAAGTGGGAGAACAGGGTAAGGAGAGACAGGACCGATTGATTCAGGTAGCAGGGTCGATGCCGGTTTTGGGCCCCAATTGCTATGGTTACATCAATGCATTAACGGGTGCCGTGCTGTTTCCGGACCAGCATGGCATGCATCGTGTTGACCGGGGAGTGGCGATCGTAACGGCCAGTGGAAATCTTGGCATCAACTTTACCTTGCAGCAACGCAACCTGCCCATCGCATGGCTGATCACTGTCGGCAACCAGGCAGTTATGGGTATAGAGCACATGCTGGAAGCAGCACTGGAGTGTGCGGACATTCAGGCCATTGGGCTGCATATTGAAGGCTTGAGGGATGTGCCGAAATTTATTCGACTTGTCGAGCATGCCCGAGAGAGAGGCGTTGCAATCATCGTCCTAAAGACGGGCAAATCGGAAATCGGTTCGAAAATCACGCAAAGCCACACTGCAATACTGGCAGGAGAGTCTCGCCTCTATATGGTGCTCTTTCGGCGGCTCGGGGTTGGACAGGTGGATACAGCCGAAGAATTTCTGGAGGCCCTGAAGCTGGCATGCGTTCATGGGCCGCTTGAGGGTAACCGACTGGTTTCGATGAGTTGCTCCGGAGGGGAGGCCTCGTTAATCGCGGATTTGGCGATTCATCGGAACCTGCAGTTTCCTTCGTTTGATCCGGAACACGCATCCTTGCTCAGAGAGACGCTCAGTGAATATGTTGTCCTGTCAAATCCACTCGATTACCATACGTTTATCTGGGGTGATTTCGACCGCACCAACCGCATGTTCTCGGCGATGATGGCAGGGGATTTTGACCTGTTTATTCTGGTTATTGATTTTCCGGACCCTGAATGCTGCGATAATTCAGACTGGACAGGGACCATGCGGGCATTTGTCGAGGCCTGCAAGTCAAATCAGGTCAAGGGCGCCGTAGTGAGCAGCATTACCGAAAACATGACTCGCGAGATTGGCAAGTACCTGATTGAAAACCGGATTGCGCCACTACAGGGGATGGGTCAGGCATTGGCTGCCATTGAATCACTCAGTCAGATTGGAATGGGGTGGAAATATTCGGCTGAACCGCCTCGAATATCGTTCTATGGATCAGCAATGGATTCAGGGGGCATGGAAAGCCTGGATGAGCATGAGGCCAAGAAACTGCTGGAATCCTGGCAGATTTCAGTGCCGTATGGAGTGCGGGTGAGCAATGCTTCAGGTGCGCTTCAGAAAGCCGGGCAAATGCGATTTCCTGTTGCCATCAAGGCCCTGGATTCAAATCTGGAGCATAAGTCCGAGGCAGGTGCGGTTATGATAGGGCTGACAGAAAAGGAGCAGCTTGAAAGCGGAGTTCAGCGTATGCTCGAGAGATGGAAAAGTGTGCGTATCGAGGAGATGGTGAATGACCGGGTCGTTGAGTTAATGGTCAGCATAAGCCATGATCCCCAGTTTGGTCATTTTCTCATGCTTGGTGCGGGCGGTACACTGGTTGAAATCATTGATGACAGTCAGCTGTTGATGTTGCCGGTTGATGAGAAACAGATTCATGAGGCACTGTGTGCACTCAAAATCTGGCCGCTCCTGACTGGATATCGCGGGCGCAAGCAGGCGGATGTGAAAAAATTGGTCAAGACTGTAAAACGGATATCAGGGGTGGTGGATGAGCATGCACAGGATATTTTTGAAATTGAAATTAATCCGTTGATTGTGGGTGAATCAGGAGCTGTAGCGGCTGATGCCCTGATCCGCATCAGTGAAACAGGGTGGAAGTCGTGGATAAAGCAGGACCGGTAAAGACCAGGGCTGACGGTCGAATTCTCGAGGTTGTGCTGGATCGACCCAAGGCCAATGCAATTGATCAGTCGACCAGCCAGGAGTTGGGGCGCGTATTTGCAAATTTCAGGGATGACCCCGACTTGAGGGTGGCTATCCTTACTGGAGGAGGCGACCGGTTTTTTTGCGCAGGATGGGACCTCAATGCGGCTGCAGATGGTGAAAGCGCAACCACTGATTTCGGTGTTGGCGGGTTTGGCGGGCTTCAGGAACTGTCGGACTTCAATAAACCGGTAATTGCCGCAGTCAATGGCATTGCCTGTGGAGGCGGCTTTGAATTGATGATCTGTGCCGACATTATTGTTGCCTCGGATTCGGCAACTTTTGCATTGCCGGAAATCAATGCCGGAACCCTGGCCGATGCAGCAACCATAAAGCTTCCCAAAATGATTCCGCATCACATTGCGATGGAGTTGCTTTTTACTGGCCGATGGATTGATGCGGCAGAAGCGGCACAATGGGGATTGGTGAATGAGGTGGTCAAGCCTGAACAATTGCTGCCATGTGCCCGTGAAATTGCCCAGTTGCTGGCCGAGGGGCCGCCTTTGGTGTTTGCCGCGATCAAGGAGGTGGTGCGAAAGACGCAGAACATGGATTTTCAGGAGGCGCTTGACTTGGTTAATTCACAGTCACTGCCTGCTGTCAGGACCCTGTACAACAGCGAAGACATGCATGAGGGAGCGAAAGCATTTTCCGAGAAACGCTTGCCGGTCTGGAAAGGCCGTTGAGCATTGACACTTTGATACCGATGAATTTCTCTGCACAGAAAATTATTGCCCGCCAGCATGGTGCCATGGAGTTTTCGAATGCTCCCGTTGATCTGGACTCGGTCAGACGCTATCGACTCGAGCGTATTCATGAACAGTTGAGAAAGCATGATTATGCGGGCATATTGCTGTTTGACCAGATCAATTGCCGGTATGCCTCGGATGCAACAAACATGCAGCTTTGGTGTTCACACTATGAAACCCGATGTGTCTTCATCGCAACCGATGGCCCTTTGGTGCTATTTGACTATGGGGACTATCCACATCTTGCCGAAGGCATTCCGACGATTGACGAGTATCGGGTGAACTCTTCGTTTTACTATTTTGCGGCAGGCGGACGTTCGGCCGAGAAGGCGGAACAGTTTGCAGATGAGATTGCTGATCTGGTTACTACTCATGGTGGCGGAAACCGTCGTCTTGCCATTGATCGGCTCTCCTATGCGGGTTGCGAGCCATTGCTGAGAAGAAAGATCAGTATCCATGATGGCCTTGAAGTCATGGAACTCGCTCGTGCGATCAAATCCAATCAGGAATTGGTGTTGATGCAGGAGGCCATCAATGTCTGTGAGCAGGGGATTTGTTCAATGCGTGAGTCGCTTGAGCCCGGAATTACCGAAAATGCCCTGTGGGCAAAACTGCATGAGAAAAACATATCGCTGGGCGGAGAGTGGATTGAAACCCGTTTACTGTCATCCGGCCCTCGAACCTTCCCCTGGTTTCGGGAAAGCTCCATGCGTGTTATAGAACAGGACGACATGGTCAGTTTCGATACCGACCTGATCGGGCCCTACGGATATTGTGCGGATATGTCCCGAAGCTGGGTGTGTGGAGAAAAGCCGAGCGACGAGCAACGACGGATTTATGCGTATGCATACGAGCAAATTCAACACAATGTTGCGATGCTAAAGCCAGGCATGACGTTTCACGAAGCTTCCAGGGCGGCATGGACCATCCCTGCGGAATTTGCGAATAATAAGTACAGTTCATTGATTCATGGGATCGGCCTGGCCGATGAATACCCGGGCATCAAGCATATTGACAAGCTCGAAACACATGGTTACGAGGGGGTCATTGAAGAAAACATGACGTTGTGTGTTGAGTCATACATCGGATCCGAGCGAAGCCAGCAAGGAGTCAAACTGGAAGAACAGGTGGTCATTACACGTGATGGAGCAAAACTGTTGACCAGCTATCCATTTGAAATGGGCTGGCTCTAGTTTCTGAATTCCGGGATGAACCTTTTCATTAGGCAGGCCGAACTGTCCGATCCGCTCATTTTGAACCTGATTCACGAGCTTGACAATTACCAGTCGGAGCTGTATCCGGAGGAATCGAATCATCTGGACTCCCCCGAAGAGCTTGTTGAGTCCGACGCGTATTTCGTTGCCGGGTTCGTAGATGGCCGTCCAGTCGGAATTGGTGCCATCAAGGTTTTCGAAGCCAAAGGCTATGCTGAAATCAAGCGGGTTTATGTGAATCCGGCAAAACGCGGGTTGGGCATATCAAAACAGATTATGCAGGTGCTGGAGGATCATGCAAGAGATCGGGGTTGTTGCTCATTGATGCTTGAGACCGGCATTCACCAACCAGAAGCGATCGGGTTGTACGAGCGTCTGGGATATCAATTCAGGAAGTGCTTCGGAGATTATCCTGCTGACGATCCGCTGTCGGTATTCATGGAAAAAAATCTGGTCTAGGCAGTCGCCATGTGTTCTATGCAGACAGCGATTATGGGTCAGCCTCCCAGCACTGCTGGAGATGGATTGACCGCGGGCAATTTCGGGAATCTCGATCAGCATTGTCATGCAGTGCTGGAATCGCTGGATGTTAACATTGTCATGCTCGATCACGAACCGGGGTATCCGGATTCCTGCTTCATCAATGGTGTTGCGGTTGTTGTGCCCGAACTTGGAGTGATTGCCCGTCCCGGTACTGAATCGAGGAGGGGAGAAAAGGATGTAATTGAATCGACACGGATAAATCAGAGAGTGACAGAACCGGAAGATCGCTTAATGTCTGGTCTTGCAAGTTTGTCCTGCCATTTATAAACAGTGATTCCGGCAATCAACTGCGAATCAAACGGCCTTGAATTGGAATAATCGGAAATGTTTTCAATAATGCCATGAAAAATACAATGAGTCAGAGCGTGAATCATGGCGAATTCGACTTTATCGTCGTCGGTGCTGGCTCGGCGGGCTGTGTTGTGGCAAGTCGCCTTAGTGAAGATCCATCAAACCGGGTTTTACTGCTTGAATACGGCGGTTCAGACCGCAGCATATTCATTCAGATGCCCACCGCACTCTCGATTCCAATGAATACGGAACGTTTTGCATGGCAATTTCATTCCGAACCGGAGGCGGGCTTGGGTGACCGAAGAATGCATTGTCCGCGCGGAAAGGTATTGGGTGGATCGTCTTCGATTAATGGCATGGTCTATGTTCGCGGACATGCCCATGATTTTGACGAATGGGCCGAATCCGGCGCCGAGGGCTGGGATTATCGTCATTGTCTGCCGTACTTCAGGAAAGCGGATGACTGGAAATACGGGTCAGATGATTATCGAAATCAGGGTGGACCGCTTGCCGTCAACAACGGCAATGAAATGGCAAACCCCCTTTACAGGGCATTCATTGAAGCCGGGGTGCAGGCCGGTTATGGCGAGACTGAAGACTACAATGGATATCTTCAGGAAGGGTTCGGGCCGATGCACATGACAGTAAAGAATGGCGTTCGGTGGTCTGCTGCCAATGCCTACCTCAAGCCGGCACTGAACAGACCAAATCTCAAGGTGATAACAGGTGCATTGACGAAGAGGATTCGGTTGCAGGATAAACGTGCATCGGGAGTCGAGTATCAACTCGGGCATGAAAGTCGATTCATGCAGGCCAGAAAGGAAGTGATTCTTTGTGCGGGTTCGATCGGTTCGCCACAATTGCTTCAGTTGTCGGGTATTGGTCCGGGTCCGGTCCTGCAGGAAGCCGGTATTGAAGTTTTTCATGACTTGCCGGGCGTTGGTGAAAATCTTCAGGATCACCTGGAATTCTATTTTCAGTTTCGCTGTCAGCGTCCCATCACCCTGAATTCAAGGCTCGATGCCTGGAACAAGTTTAAAATAGGATTGCGCTGGAAACTCTTCAAGACTGGGCTAGGCGCGACCAATCATTTTGAATCCTGTGCATTCATACGTTCAGGTCCGGGAATCAAATGGCCCGATATTCAGTATCATTTTCTGCCGGGCGCAATGCGTTATGACGGTCGAGCAGCATTCAAGGGCCATGGTTTCCAGGTGCATGTTGGACACAACAAGCCATGCAGTCGCGGGCATGTTCGAATCCGATCGGGCGATCCGCTGGAAAAGCCTTCAATCCTGTTCAATTATCTGGAGCATGAACATGATCGCCATGTGTTCAGACAATGTGTGAGGCTAACCCGTGAGATCATGTCCCAACCGGCCATGGAATCCTACCGGGGTGATGAAATTCAGCCCGGTGAGTCGGTAAAAAGCGATGATGAAATTGATGCGTGGATGCGAAGGCATACCGAAAGCGCCTATCATCCCTCCTGCTCGTGCAAGATGGGCACTGATGATTTGGC
>JAPYNK010000195.1 GCA_028285825.1 Arenicellales bacterium
CAGTATGCAGTTTTCACTTCATTCATGTTCATGTTTCCCAAGATACTTGGAGGGTATTCAGGCAGTATGGTCGACACGATTGGCTACCAGAATTTCTTTCTCGTTACCGCATTCATCGGGTTGCCGGTATTGGTCCTGATCGGTTTGATTATGAGACAGCTGCCTCAGCCCTGAAACGCCCATACTCCAGTTGACGCCTTGAGGGGGTATCGATTCGGTTGATTCCCAAATCCCTGTCCGGAGTCAAGTCCATTGACGGCACCGAAACCCTGGACCATCATTTGCACTCGTGACTCCGCTGTAGTCAATAACCGGGAAGGAGTCCATTGTCAGGTAGTTGGACGGATCCCACCGCAGTTTGTTGTCCTTTCCCGTGACTTTCTGCCATTCAAGATGCAGGAAATTTTCCGCTTGACGCTCCGAACGAAATGCTTGATCCGATAAATGAAACTTGATGGGCGCAATGCCCGAGTTCCGGTCGAAACGCAATGCTCAATCGGTTTCCTCAAGAGGAGTGCAGGGATCATGGGAAATTAGGATAAGGTCCTGGGTTTCAGAGTCGTTCAAGCATTTTCCGCATGACGCTAATTGAACAGTAAAAATCGTCCGAAATCATCAATGGGTGCAACCACCAGCCTCAAGATTAGGTTTAGCACGAAAAATGCAATAATCGGTGAGAGGTCGATCGCGGCTACGAGAATCGCAATGATCACGATCCAGACCAGGGTTGACAGAATATCGCTCAATGCCAGAACAGCAATGGCAGCCACGTCCAGGGGATGGCCAGAAACACCCATCACCAGGGCAAGCTGAATCATGGTGACGGCAAGGGCAAAGGAAAAGCAGGCCATATCAACCCCAAATACCTGTGGAAACAACCTGCGGAATACTCGAAGTGGTGCTTCGGTAAGACGTATGATCATTACAGACAAGGGATTCGTGTGGTCTGCACTGCAGTACTGAAAAACCAGTCGGAGCAATATGACAAGTACATATACGCCCAGAATCGATTCGATAAGGAAGCCGGCAGAATTTTGCACATACGGCATGATTATTTCCCTCCCAGTTCAGAAGCCAGCTCCCTGGAGCGGGTAATCGCCGCAGAGATTGCGCCATCAAAGACTGCTTCCATCTTCGAGTTATCCATGAATTGCATGGCAGCTTCCGTGGTTCCTCTTCTTGAGGTCACCTGCCTGCGAAGCTCAGTGGCAGACAGTTCACTATCCTTGGCAAGTTGAGCCGCTCCAAGAAGATGGTCTCGGCGATGTTCCTGTGCGAAGGATGGACATTCTGACTTGCATACAGAACCGAGGCACCGTAGCCAATCAGGGCAGGGGTGTTCGGCATTGCACGAATCAACGGCATGTCACAGTCTGTCCAGCGCATCATGGACTGGGTTCTGATACCGGCCGCTATCGAGATCAGAAATTGTGATGAAGGCTTGAGGTGCTGTCGCAGCGATATCAGGACTTCCCTGACGTTCTGTGGCTTGACGGCCGTGATAATGACGTCGGCATCCTCAATGCATTCGGGGTTATCCTCCATGACCGCGATCGGAAAGTCGTTGGACAGGGCTTCTCGTTGATGGTCGACAGGATCGGATACCCGAATCCGATCAGGCGCATAATGCATTGCCAGCAAACCGCCGATCATGCTCCGGGCCATGTTGCCTCCGCCTATGAATGCGACGTTTTTATTCATCATTGGACTTGAGGCTGATTCCGCGGTTTTCGAGATCCAAATATCGCCGTTCCGATGCGAATCATGGTTGCACCTTCATGGATCGCTGCTGACATGTCATTGGTCATGCCCATCGAAAGCTGGTCCATGCCCGGATAGCACGATTGATAGCTTTCAAGTAATTTACGAAGCTCTCGAAACACCTCGCACTGCCGATCAAAACCGCTTTCAGGCCGGGGGATGATCATGAGGCCTCTCGATTCAAGGTTGGGCAGTGAATCGACCAGCTCGACCAGCTCCGCCAGTTCGTCAACCTGTACTCCCGATTTGCCGGTTTCATTTTGCAGGTTGACTTGAATTAGCGATTGCAAGGCGGTTTTCCGGTTGCGGAATGCGTCCAGTCGCCTGGCTGTTTTCGGATTGTCTATCGTGTGTACCCAATCAAAGTTCTCGGCAATGTCGCGGCATTTCCGGCTCTGTATATGGCCAATGAAGTGCCAGCACGGCAGACGTGAAAGAGCTTCGTTTTCGAGCAGTGCCCTCACGGACTGTATTTTTGCCAGCCCTTCCTGGACGTAGTTCTCGCCAAAATCTGCCTGACCCAGTCTGGCTATGGCGGCAACAGCCTCGGCAGGATGCTGCTTGCTGACCGCAATCAATCGAACTGACCCCTCGGGTCTGCCACAGCATTGAACCTGACTGCAAATCCGTTCAAGAGTGTGTTGATACCGGGATGCCCAATCACTGCCGTTTCCCCGAACAGGGTTCTGGATAGAATGAGACTTCTCTGGCATGGGGCTATTCTATCATTTGACGCTATAATGCAATGGAAAATTTCATGCAACTTGTCTACAATGGCGCAATACTACTTTGACGGCAAATTGGAATTGTCGAGATGAGCCAGATTTCCGAAATACTGTCCAACAAGCCTGATACGATCTGGAGCGTAACCTCGGAGCACTCTGTATATGATGCGATCAAGGTGATGTCTGAGCAAGGCATTGGGGCTGTGCTGGTGATGGAAAACGAGCAGATCGCCGGCATATTGAGCGAACGTGATTGCGCTCGCAAGGTGGTATTGGAATGTCGATCGTCAAAAGAGACAAAAGTTGGTGAAATCATGACCCGCAACGTGTTCACAACGACCCGTGACAAGTCCATCAGTGAATGCATGTCAATGATGACTGACAACCATTTTCGTCATCTGCCAATTGTCGAAGGCCGGAAAGTTGTAGGCATGATTTCAATCGGTGACCTGGTTCGTGCCATGATTAGCGAATACAAGTATACCATTGAGCAGCTGGAGCAATACATAGCAGGCTAAACATGACTTGGCTTTTCGTCCCCCCCCCCCTGCTGTGAAATACGTTATTCAGGCCAAATGAAATCAAGACTCCACCTTGAATCGCGGGTTCACAAACCCTAGAGAATGCAGAATCCTTCTCCGAGCATTCAGTACGGCAAGTTGTTCGTGGCATGAAGGCAGTACTTCTGATCATTCTGAATCGGCTGGCGTTGGGGGTCGTCACGCTGTTTGTGGTATCCGTACTGATTTTTGCTGCAGTCAACTTGTTGCCCGGCGACTTCGCTCAAGCCATATTGGGTCAGGGGGCGACTGAAGAAGCTGTCGCGGCCATTCGTGAAGATCTGGGGCTCAACAAGAATCCAGTTGCCCGCTATACAGACTGGCTGGGCGGAATTCTAAAGGGGGATTTTGGAGTCAGCTTCGCGCAGGCCAACTTTTCGTCTTTTGCCGGAGAGGATGCCTCAAAAGGCGGAATCGGATCGGTTGCTTCACAACTTGAGCCAAGATTCAAGAACACGCTGTTTTTGGCAGGCGTTTCCGCAATGATTGCAGTGCCACTTTCCCTTCTGCTGGGAATTATGGCCGCGCTGTATCGAAATTCCGTGTTTGACCGGTTTGTCAATATCAGCACCTTGAGCTCTATTTCATCGCCCGAGTTTTTTCTGGCTTATGTGCTAATCCTGTTTCTGGCGGTTCTCAATCCGATATTGCCATCCTTGTCCAACATATATGCCGAGATGACCTTTGGCGATCGTTTGCACAAGACTCTACTGCCGGCTCTAACCCTAACACTCGTTGTCATGGCGCACATGATGCGCATGACCAGAGCTGCGATCATCAACTTGCTGGCCAGTCCGTACATTGAGATGGCTCGTCTCAAGGGAATCAAGCCGGCTCGGGTGATCATCTTCCATGCGCTGCCCAATGCGTTGGCCCCAATTATCAATGTTATTGCATTGAATCTGGCCTATCTGGTGACTGGGGTTGTGGTCGTTGAAGTGGTATTCGTGTATCCCGGTATCGGTCAGTTGTTTGTCGACAGTGTAAAAATCAGGGATATACCGGTTGTCCAGGCTTGTTGTCTGGTGTTTGCTGCGGCATACATTCTGCTTAATCTGACTGCAGATATTTTCTCGATTCTGTCGAATCCGCGATTGAGACATCCGAAATAGATTATGGACACCGTTGCCTGGTTTTTACTCTGGGTGGTTGCGATAGGCATCACTGGATGGGCATTTCGATTTGCCGGGCAGAAAATCCAATGGCCCTCCGACAGGCTGAACATGTATTTTCGGGACATGCCGCTCATGGTTGGCATTGGATTCATGTTCGGTCTGGTGCTGTTGTATGTCGTATTTCACTATTACTTTATCGATCAGTCGACTTTTTTCCGCTGGGCGGTACAGGGATTTGTGATATTCACGGTAGCATCCTGGTTATTCCTGACTCTCGGCAAGTATGTTGGCACACAGGCGACTCGAAAAATATTTCGACAAATGCCCCTGACTGCCGCGTTTGGAATCCTGACGATCATCATCTATGCCATACTGTCTATTTTTGCTGGCGTCATTGCTCCTTACGGTCAAGAAGAAATATTCGAAAAGATCAATGTCCTGCCTGGCGGTGATCCGAGCCTGGGCGGGGATCCAAGATTTCCATTGGGCACTGATCAGCTAGGCAGAGACTTGCTTTCACGGCTGATTTATGGCGGTCAAAATACCGTTGGCATTGCCTTTATCACCACCATTTTGGCCTTTCTCATAGGGTCTTCATTCGGGTTTTTGGCGGCAACTTTAGGTGGCTGGTTTGACCAGGCAGTATCCCGGATTGTCGATGCCTTGATGGCGATACCGCAGCTGATATTTGCTCTTCTGCTATTGACAATAGCCACAGCCTGGGCGGGTTCCAACAAGGAACTAATCACCATTTACATGATCGTGATTATTGCGGTTCTGGATAGCACACGCGTATTTCGCCTGGCTCGTGCAGTGGGGTTCAATATCGTCGTGATGGATTATATTGAGGCAGCCAAATTGAGGGGTGAGAACCTGTCCTACCTGATATTTCGTGAAATCCTGCCGAATGCCTATGCGCCTTTGCTGGCAGAGTTTGGCTTGCGCTTCTGTTTCGTGTTCTTGACCATTGCGGCGTTATCGTTTCTGGGTATTGGGATTCAGCCGCCTCTTGCCGACTGGGGCACCATGGTGCGGGATTTGGCACAGTTCATCAACTTTGCCCAGTTCAGTCCCCACACTGCAGCCTTGCCGCTCATGGCAGCGGGTGCCATAGCCTTGTTGACTGTAGCAGTTAATTTTGTCGTTGACTGGATGCTTCACAAATCATCCGGGCTTAAGGACTGATGCCATGAACGCCGATCAGCTACTGGTTAAAATCGAAGGGATCGTCATCCAGGGGCGTTCGGATGAGCAATGGCTGCCGATCATCAACAGTGTGGATTTGCATCTACATCGCGGTGAAGTTCTGGGCCTGATTGGTGAGTCTGGAGCCGGAAAATCGACATTGGGCCTGGCTGC
Source organism: Arenicellales bacterium (assembly GCA_028285825.1). Lineage (GTDB taxonomy): Bacteria > Pseudomonadota > Gammaproteobacteria > Arenicellales > Poriferihabitantaceae > Poriferihabitans > Poriferihabitans thioversatilis. Next base: position 5,521 of record JAPYNK010000195.1, read on the forward strand.
CATGGGCTTTGCGCGTGATGGCTGTCGTATTGCGAGCGGTACCGTCGAATTTGATGGCATTGATCTCATTGCTGCCGATGCCAAGGTCAGGCGTTCCTTGCTGGGCAGTCGAATTGCCTATGTTGCCCAATCTGCCGCGGCGAGTTTTAACCCCGCACACAAGATTATCAATCAGCACACGGAAGCCCCGGTTCAGCATGGTCTATCCAGTCGCTCAGAATCGGAAAAAGATGCCATTGAGCTTTATCGCCGCCTGCGCTTGCCGAATCCGGACGAAATTGGATTCCGATACCCGCATCAAGTCTCCGGCGGGCAGTTGCAGCGAGCCATGACGGCCATGGCCATGTCCTGTCGGCCAGACCTGATTATTTTTGACGAGCCGACTACTGCGCTGGATGTAACCACCCAGATTGAAGTATTGGCTGCAATCCGGGATATCGTGAAGCAGTTCAACACCGCTGCCATCTACATCACGCATGATCTTGCGGTGGTTGCCCAAATGGCCGATCGCATAAAAGTATTGCTTAAAGGGGATGAAGTCGAAGAATCGGATACCGATTCGATGCTCAAGGATCCCAGGGAGGACTATACCAAGTCATTATGGGCAGTTCGAAGCTTCACCCGCGAAGAAAAGGCTTTGGCATCTGAAGAGGACATGCCGGTTGTGCGGGTGCGTAATGTCACCGCTGCCTATGGGAAAATTCCGGTTCTGTACGATGTCTCGTTTGACATTCATGCGAGTCGTACCGTGGCTGTGGTGGGTGAATCGGGATCAGGCAAGTCTACCGTTGCCCGATGCATAACCGGATTGCTGAAACCGTCGGAAGGTGCTATCGAGTTTAATGGTATCCCATTGCCGGCAGATTACCGGCAGCGAAATGTCGAACAGTTAAAGCAGGCGCAAATGATCTACCAGATGGCGGATACAGCGTTAAATCCACGCAAGCGGATTCGCGAAATCATTGGCCGCCCCGTTGAATTTTATCTGGGCTTGAGGGGCAGGAAGAAGGATGAGCGTGTGAGCGAATTACTCGATCAAATTGAACTGGACCCGAACAAGTTCATCGATCGCCTGCCTTCCGAATTATCAGGTGGGCAGAAACAGAGAATCGGAATTGCCCGGGCCCTTGCTGCCGACCCGAAGTTCATCATTTGTGATGAGGTCACTTCGGCATTGGACCAGCTGGTTGCCGAAGGTATTCTCAAGTTGCTGGCTCGACTTCAAGACTCGCTGGGACTCGCCTACATGTTCATCACTCATGATTTGGCAACAGTAAGGGCCATATCCGATGAAGTAGTGGTGATGAAAAATGGCCGAGTCGTGGAAGCGGGCGGCAAAACCGAAATGTTTACTCCTCCCCATCATGAATACACAAGCCTGTTGTTGAGTTCGGTACCTGAGATGGATCCGAACTGGCTTACTGAATTGTTGCAGCAGAGGGGAGTGGACAACATCGGTGATGCGGCAATTGACCGCATGGACCGAACATAAAACGAAAAATCGGTAAAATATCGATTATGATAGCGAAATGCAGTTTTTTTAAGTTTTAACAAAAGGTAAAAATGAGATGAATATAACAAGACGAGATGTGTTGAAAGCTGGAGCAGCAGCAACTGCACTGACCATGGTGCCGGTTATTTCAACGCAGGCAATGGCAAAAAAGGGTGGAAGACTCCGGCTAGGATTGGATGGCGCAAATACATCCGATAGCTGGGATTCAAGAACCCATTCCGATATCTTCATGATTCTATCCGGTCATGGAACGGTTTTTGACTGTCTTACTCGGGTTACCTCAGACGGACAGCTTGTCGGAGAGCTTGCTGTCGACTGGTCATCGGATGATGCCAAAACCTGGGTGTTCAACTTGCGCAAGGGTGCGACGTTCCATAACGGAAAATCTTTTGGTGCCGATGATGTCATTGAGTCCATGCAGTTGCATGTCGCTGATGGGGCCAAGTCCGCAGCCCAGCCGATTGTGGCCAATGTTGCCGAAATGAAGAAGATGAATGAGCATCAAGTGATGTTCACATTGGAAAAAGCGAATGCGGACTTTCCGTACCTGATGTCCGATTATCACATCTGCATCTTTCCAGCGGGTCAGGTTCCTGAAGCAATGGCTAACGGTATTGGTACTGGGCTGTACAGGGTTGAGTCTTTCGACCCGGGTGTGCGTTTGGTAACCAGCCGTTATGCGGACAGTTACAAGGGCAGTGATTATGGACACTTTGACGAGGTCGAAGTCATCGCTATCAATGACACCGCTGCACGCATGAATGCCTTGATGACTGGCCAGGTTGACGCTGTAAACCGTGTTGATTTCAATACGGCACCTCTGCTGCGGGCGAATCCCAATGTTGAAGTCTTTGAAGCCGTGGGCAATCAGCACTATACCTTTGCCATGCTGTCCAAGACGCCGCCTTTCGATGATCTCAATGTGCGTCAGGCACTCAAGTTCGGAATCAATCGACAGGAAATGGTCGACAAGATTCTGCAGGGGCATGGTCAGGTGGGTAACGATCACCCGATTGGACCGGCTAATCAGTATTACCATGCAGATCTGGAGCAGACGGAATATGATCCTGAAAGGGCAAAGAGCCTGCTGGCCAAATCGGGCTTGAGTGAGTTGAATGTTGACATCAGCGTTTCCGAAGCAGGATTTCCGGGTGCGACCAATGCGGGTCAGTTATATCAGGCTTCGGCCAAGGCCGGTGGCATCAATCTCAACGTTGTTCAGGAACCGTCTGATGGCTACTGGTCAAATGTCTGGCTCAAAAAACCATTCGTGTCGGTTTACTGGTCTGGTCGTGCTACTGAGGACTGGATGTTCTCGACGGCTTACGAGGCAGGTGTTCCATGGAATGATTCACAATGGGATCATCCGCGTTTCCAGGAGTTGCTGTACACGGGCCGTGTTGAACTCGATTCCGATAAACGCAGGGAAATTTATCATGAAATGCAGATGATTCTGAATGTTGAGGGAGGCGTTGTCGTACCGATGTTTGCGAGCTATGTCGGTGCTGCGAGTAATAAACTTGCAAGTAATGGAACCGTTGGTAATGTCTGGATGATGGACAATGCCCGAATGGCCGAGAACTGGTGGTTCGCATAATACCCTGAACTGAACTTCAAGGCCGGCGCGAATACGATATTCCCGCCGGCCTTGTTTTTTCGGACTGCTCAAGCGAGGGCTGCCTGTGCCCGAACAGGGAGTGCCTGTGCTAAATCGGGGATGCATTCCCGGTCATTCAAGACCCGGATAGCCGACATTATTCAGGTCGTCGATATGCTGCATAGGGCATGCCCTTGGAAAGTACAATTTGCCACAACTGCAAGTCACGTGCTCGAAATGCTCCGGCACAGACTTGCAGATAGTAACTCCACATTCGGTAAAAGCGCCGCTCGGCCGGGCCAGTCATACGGGTTGAAAAATACCGTTTGAAATTGTCATGCCAGGACATCAGTGTGCGGTCGTAATCCGGCCCGAAATTATGCACATCCTCGATCAGAAAATATGACTCGACCGCTTTGGTGATCAGCTTTAGTGAGGGTAGCTCGCCATTTGGAAAAATATACTTTCCAACCCAGGGGTCAACTCCGGGCAATGAGTTGTTCTTGCCAATTGTGTGTAACAGGAACAGTCCCTCTTCATTAAGGCAATTATGAGCAATTTCCATGTAGGTCCGGTAGTTCTTGTGGCCAACATGCTCAAACATGCCAAGTGAGACTACCGCATCAAATTTTTCATTGATTTCCCGGTAGTCCTGCAATCGCAACTCAACGGGCAATCCCCTGCACATTTCCATGCCCAGCTTGACCTGCTCTCTGGAAACCGTGACTCCAACCACTTCGGCTCCGTAATTCTCTGCCGCGAACTTTGCAAAACTTCCCCAGCCGCAGCCAATGTCCAGTACCCGCATTCCCGGCTTGAGGAATATCTTCCTGCATACCAGGTCCAGTTTGTCTCGCTGCGCGTCATCCAGATTGTCCGAGTGGGCCCAGAAACCACAGGTATAGACCATCCTTTGATCCAGCATGCCCTCATACAGGTCATTACCCGCATCATAATGTTGTTCACCAACCTGAGTGGCCCGCGATTTCTTTTGCAGGTTGAACAGGCTGGCACGCAGTCTCGAGAGCATGTGTCCAGCATAGGGATTGCCTCTTCCGGAGAGCTGGCGAAGGACACGGTTGACCAGCTCATCGATATGTTCGCAGTCCCACCAGCCATCTGCATAGGAATCCCCGAGACCCAGAGAGCCATGAAACAGGATTCGCCGGTAAAACCCCGGATTCCTGATTTGCGGATCCCATGGGTTGGGTCCGTTAACCCGAATGTCGCTTCCTTCCAGGAATGCGCCCAATCGCTTGATGGCAAACTGTTCGAATCTCGATTTGCTCTCAAGCGAGTTATTGATCAATGATTCAGACATGATGACACTCAGTGCTTGGGAATTCACATCATCGCAATATCAGCTTGCCTGATAATCATGTTGTGAAAGTCCCGAATTCATTTTCAATGGGCTTCTTTCCAGTTGGTGCCGACACCCGCATCCACAACCAGTGGCACGTTCAACTCGGCGATATTGCACATGATGTCCCTGGTCTTGTTCCTGACTTGATCGACTTCATGCGGCGGCACCTCGAAAACCAGTTCATCGTGGACCTGCATGATCATCATGGTTTTCAGGTCGGATTGACGGCTTAGCCACCTGTCGATTTCAATCATGGACATCTTGATCAGATCTGCAGCCGTGCCCTGCATTGGTGCATTGATTGCGGTTCGTTCGGCATACTGCCTGATTGCCGAGTTTTTTGCATGGATATTCGGGAGATTCAGCCGACGTCCGAAGAGTGTCTCTACGAATCCATTGCTGCGGGCGTTTTCCTGCGCCTGATCCATGTATTCGCGGACACCGGGATAGCGTTCAAAATAGATGTCGATGTAGTTCCTGGCCTCTCCTTGATTGATCCGGAGTTGTCTGGCCAGGCCGTAGGCGGTCATGCCATAGATCAAGCCAAAATTAATGGCTTTGGCACGCCGTCGCTGTTCGGGATCAACCCTATCAGGCTTGACTGAAAACACCTCGGCTGCAGTTGCAGTGTGCACATCAGCCCCGTCATGAAATGCGGACATCAAGCCCTCGTCACCGGATAAATGAGCCATGATCCTGAGTTCGATCTGCGAATAGTCGGCTGACAGAATCAGATTGCCCGGTTCGGCAATGAATGCCTCTCGAATTCGTCGTCCTTCCTGACTGCGAACCGGTATGTTTTGCAGGTTGGGGTCGGAGGATGACAGCCGGCCGGTCGAGGCGACGGCCTGATGGTATGACGTATGAATGCGTCCTGTTTCAGGATTGATCAGGACTGGCAGTTTATCGGTATAGGTGCCCTTCAGTTTGGCCAGTCCACGATATTCAAGAATAACCTCCGGCAACTCGAACTCTGCGGCGAGTTCCTGCAATACCGATTCGGCAGTTGAGGGTTGTCCTTTGGGCGTTTTCTTGATGACGGGAAGTTCAAGGTCTGTAAACAGGATTTCCTGGATCTGGGAAGGCGAGTTCATGTTGAAGGGCTTGCCAACCAGTTGATGAGCATAACTTTCAAGTTCATTAAGCTTGTTGGCGATTTCCAGGGACTGGCCGTGCAGCATGTTGGCATCCACCTTGACGCCATTGGACTCGGTCTTGACCAGGACGTCCATGAGTGGCAGCTCTATGTTGGTGAAGATCTTGTTGAGGCTGTCGTGCTGTTTCAGTTCCCTGCTCAGGACATGATGAAGCTGAAGGGTGATATCGGCATCCTCGGCAGCATAATGGCTCGCGGCATCCAGTGGTATTTGCTCGAAGGTCATTTGGTTTTTTCCAGTGCCGGCAATATCCTTGAACTTCACCGTTTCCTTTCCGAGGTGTTTCAGTGCCAGCGTGTCCAGATCGTGGCGGGAACTGCCTGCATCCAGCACGTAAGACATCAGCATGGTATCATGGGTAACGCCCTTGACATCAATGCCATGACGCAGCAATACCTCGAGATCGTATTTGAGGTTTTGTCCTGTTTTCGGTCGTTCCGGATCTTCAAGAATTTCCTTCAGTTTCGGTCCGGTTTCTCGACATGCGTGTTCGCCTGCTCACTCCCGAATTGGCTTCCCGCACCAAGTTCGTCAAGCAGGGTGCGAAACTCCAAATCCTTGAAATACTCTCGAAGAGTGTCCGGTTCCGGTTCAGATACTGCCAAGTCCTCGGGATAAACCGATAACTCGACATCGCAATCGATGGTCACGAGCTTCAAGTAAAGGTCGAGTTGTGGAAGACTGTTTCGCAGGTTTTCGCCAGTCTTTCCGGTGAGGGTATCGGCATTTGCCTTGAGTTCATCAAGACTGCCAAATTGATCGAGCCATTTCACGGCAGTTTTTTTCCCAACCTTGTATATTCCGGGAATGTTGTCGGAACTGTCGCCATGCAGGGCGAGGTAATCGGTGATTAAATCGGGTGGCACACCGAACTGTCTGGTCACGCCCGATACATCCATACGGGTGTTTGTCATGGTATCGACCATGTGGATGCTGTCGTTGACGAGTTGCGTCAGATCCTTGTCGCTGCTAATGATTTCGACGAAAAAGCCCTGCTGATGACCTTGAACGGCCAGAGTGCCGATGACATCGTCGGCCTCTACCCCGGGCACTGAGAGAATTGCAAGCCCCAAAGCAGGTATGATGCGTTCCAGGTATTCCTTCTGATACCTGAGATCATCCGGCATTGAGGGTCGATTTGCCTTGTAAGGCGGATACATTTCGTGCCGAAAAGTTTTCCCTTTGGCATCCATGATTACAGCCATATACCGTGTTCCACTCTCTCTGAGCAGGTTTTTCAGCATGTTGATCATGCCAAAGATGGCCTGGGTTGTGCGTCCGTCTGAAGTGGTGAGCGGAGCATTTCCCATCGCGTGATAGGCTCGATAGAGCAAGTTCGATCCATCCACAAGGACGAGCTTTTCTTGAGGAGGAGGGGGGCTAGGCAACATTCAAACCATCTTTATCTTTGCATCATGTCGATTGTCCTGCGGGCCCTTTCACGGAGCATTTCGCATCTGTTGTTACCTCGTATTGTAAACGATGGTGTTGATTGCTTGAATCATGGCTGACGCTTTCGTCTCCATGAACGCATTGAATCGGATCAATGTCCGGATGTTGGGATGCCAGTTCGGAATGTTGCCGGCATACCCTGTCAACAAGACGATTGAGCCATATTCATTGCTGGAATTATTTGTTCCCGAATGGCAGGAAATCACATCATCATGGACTACAATTGGGCTATTGTATCGATCGGCAGACCGTCATGGGCAGATTGAAAGTAACAGAGTTGGCAGCAAAGGCACTCCGCCATGGGTTGGCGTTGCTTGCCATTGCGATGATGGTCTCTACGTCAGCCGGCCTCGCCCATGAAGTTCCGAAAACAGGAGAAACAGGGGATTTGCCTTCTGGGGAGCTGTCATCTTCCGGGCAAGATGACGAAGCTGCCGGGCAGAGTACCATCATCTATCACCGGATCGGGGATCTTCTCGACAGAGTCACGGTTGAACGCTCAAATGGGATTTATGAGGTGTATCAGAATAGTGATTCCAAGCATAATCTCTGGAATGCCAATGAAACCGAACTGGGAGATCGACATAATGTCAGGCAGTGGAGACTGGTCACCTGGTAGCCCGATGGGCACGACTCTGCCGCCTTCACGTCACACCCTGTTAATTGCGAGTGGCGGGCAATTGGCAATAATTGCCCGGACAGGTTCAGATTAGGGTTTCGGGTTATTTGTTTTCAGGAACCGGTTTTTCCGAATCCGCAAAACGTCGATCCGTGGGCTGTGCATCAGCATGATTCACCGATGTTGTTCCGCCCTGTATATCCGCCACTGCCGAATTCCTGCTTTACCCGTGACTTCATTGATGAGATATCCCTGGTCTGGCTTGGGAAATGCGAAGAATGTCATCCCGGCCAAAGCAGGGTGATTGTCCGGAATATAAGGGTTTCCTGATGCATGGCTTATCACGGGACAGGTGGCCGGGGTGTAAATCAGGGGGATAACCTATACCTTGCGAGCTGAATCGTTGCGCTGGCCATATCAGGCCATGTTGAACGGATTGTCGAGACAATCAGTGAACCGTTGAGCCAGTGGCCTCATTCAGCAAGGGAATCGAGACCGTAAACTCTCCTCCCTTCTTGTTCACCCGGTTTTTTGCACGGTGGCTACCGCCATGATATTCAGCGATCACTTTCACGACATACAGGCCCAGGCCGAGGTGTGGTTTTCGGGCGTCATGACTGGACCCGGATACCATTGGCTCAAACAACCTTTCCCGGATATCTTCTTGTAGCTCGGGGCCTTCATTCAGGACCGAGATTTCCGCGTAGTCGCTGTTTTTTCGTGATCGAACAATAATCGGTGTGCCCGGAGCACTGTATTCCGTGGCGTTATCGATCAGTTTATCCAGCATTTGTGCAAGATATTCAGGACTGCCCTTGATGTATAAGTCAGGGCTCAGGTTATCCACCTTGAATTCATGATCACTATATGCATATTGATTGCCAGCAACGAATTCCGAAATCAGTTGCGGCAGGTTGATTGGCTCCTTTTCCTCATCTTGCAGTGCATCTTCCAGACTCGCCGCCTCAGTCAGGCTGGAAAGCAGCGATTTCAGTCTGTGAATGCCATAAGTCGCTCTCTGCATATGGTGATTTTTCTTCGTCTGAGGTATGTCATTCTCCAGCATTTCCAGTGAAGAACTGACCACTGCCAATGGATTATTCATTTCATGGGCAAGTGTGTCAGGCAACTTTTCGAGGTAGCGCGTGTACCCGGACAGCCGGGACAGCATGCCGGAAAAACTCCGATTCAATGCTCCAAGTTCATCGGGTGAGGAATCCTGTTGTGGAACGTGTTCCATGCGAACGCGCCCTTCCGGAGTAATGGCTTGCTCCGTGATGTGGTGCAGTTTGCGGATTCGCATGGTCAATCGCCAGGCAAAAATAGCGAGTATGACCAGCACGGAAATGAATGCCAGAACCGTGACTACGGATAACGACCGGACAAACTGATAATGCAGTGAAGAGGCTTCGGTACTGCTTTGTTCTACAAGCACGGCCCCGATAATCTCACCATCTGCAAGAATGGGGTGACCGGCAACGATAATCTCTGCCTTGTTGTCCAGAGACAGTCGGATATCGGCTTTTGGGTTGCCGGTATCGATAATGCTGGTCACAATCTGATCCGGTCGATCGGCTGAAGACGGAGGGTAGTCCTTGAACTGAAGAGGTGGCTCGGGAAATAACCTGTCCACGAAATCCGTCAATACCCGGATCGGGATGAACTCGGCTTGAGCGGGTTCGGTATTGGTTTCGGTATCGGTAAAACCCGGATCCGGTATGTTCCACAGATTACCCACTACCGAGCGGACTTGCCGTTGCCTGTCCAGAACCCATATTCTTGTCCGCAGCTGGACCAGTCCTTCCAGAATTTTTGTCAGCCCCGGAGAGCGGACAATGACCTGGGTCGGCTCTTCTCCGGATTCCTGCGGTGAAGTGGCAATGATCTGCTTGATCTCCCGGGTTTCCCGGTTATCCACATCGACCACCGAGAAGCCGATTTTTGATCGATAGCCTATGATGTTCCTGGGAATTCGAAATTCAATTGCATAACCCCAATCGGTCTCGGCGAGTTCCCCCTGGACTTCAGCAACATTCTCGCCGGTAAGGGGCAATTCCCACTGATCATCCATCAGAAATGCACTCATTCTTCCCGGTTCGTCGGAGAGCAGCAAATAGCGCTCCAGATTTCCGTTGCCCCGTTCCAGCAGGATGCGAATCTGGTCGCTTGAGTTCAGGCTAACTCTTTCTGGATCACGGAAAATTTGCTCTGAATCATTGATCTCGAACAGGCCATAAAGATGCGTATCGTTATAGCCCATGATGTTCTTGATGGAAAAGGAGTTCGGGTTGTAGTCCAAATCGCAGAACTGCGGATTATCGCCAGTGAAGTAGTGGGAGCGGTTCTGCATGGACTGCCAGTCTTCGGTATTTCCATTCAGCTGGATTGGACCATCGATGCGTTGTGTATACAGTGCTCCCTGCTGACCCAGAACTTCCGGTACTGCCGTATTCGGGCTGAAATATTCAGACTGGTCATTCAGGATTGTGGCAATTCCCTTGGCAGTCGTTAACAGCGCTTCCTTCTGACCGCGCCATAGAAATCGATCCATCTCCTTGATATAGAGACTGCTCATTGCGAGTGGAATTGCCATCAGGATTACCCCAATCACAATCAGCTTGATTCGGATACTGGCGTTTTTCCAGAACATGGCTGTATCACTGAACGGTTTAACGATATAGCCACAATAATCGACAATCCATCAGGCAACCCCTGTATCTGGTGTGAACCTCCCGTCATCCATGGTGCATGAATAGCCCTGAGGCCACAGACAGGGAGCATTGACAGCCAGCTATGGCTGCCATCTGTAACCCACCCCAAACACGGTCTGAATCATTGAGAATGAAGGGTCAATTTCCTTGAATTTCTTGCGGATTCTCCGTACATACCCATTGATCGTGTTGCGCTCCACGAAATGCTGGCGAGTGGTCTGAATCAGGACCTCGTAGGTTTTTACGTGTCCTGGATTTCTTGCCAGTGCCTCAATCAGCCAGAATTCGGTCAAGGTCAGATGCAGGGATTCGTCTTTCCAGCGCACGGACATGCTGTTCTGATCCAGCTCCAGGTCGCCGAGCATCAGGTATGTTGCATCGCCAGTGTTCTCCTGTGTGGCTGACGCAATACGAAATAGCGAGGATACACGCACCATCAGGTACTGGAGCGATGTCGGCTTGGTGATGTAATCCCAGGCATCAAGGCGCAAACCGGAAATTCGGTCCACATCCCGGTCGCGAGCGGTCAGGAAGATAATCGGCAGGTTGGGACTCATTTGACGCAACACCTTGCACAGTTCAAATCCGCCTTCGTACTCGTCCTTGAGCATAATGTCCAGAATTGCCAGATCTGGAAGAGTGCTGTTAAATCCCTCCAATGCCTCGTTCTTGTCGGAGTATGTGCGAACGACATACCCCTGCCGGGTCAAGGCCTCCGAGAGGTTTTCCATATAGGAGAGGTCATCCTCAACAATGGCAACAGTTCGAGGCATTTGAATTCCTGCAAGTCAGAAAGTCATTGAAGTATAACCGAAACCGATGACTCTTGGGAAAATGACGGATTATCGCCATGAAATTGCCATGAAATGTAAAACCGGTTGCCATATCAAAAGTGTTTAATACATGGTTCTGGTCAAGATTGATCTGGCTTTGTGTGTATGCCATGAGTAGCAAGCTGTTTATACCGGTAACCGATGAGATGTTGTATGAACATCCAGAGCGGATTACCGCTCCGTTGTGTCCCTATCAAGCCGATAGTCCCACTCTTCACTGGATGGCCGTGATCGAGTCGGCATCCAGAAATACGGATGCGAAAAAGCAGCCTCGACTCGATGAAGGCAGTTATCGCTCTTGGCTGAAGTCGCTGGGTGAGCCTTATACCCGCCTAAGCCGAGCGTAGTTGAGCACCAGCCATTTTTTGCCGGCTTCAGGGAAATTGACCTGTACTCTTGCGTATGCGCCAGTGCCTTCGGCCTGCATCAAGGTGCCTTCTCCAAACTTTGCGTGGCGTACTGTGCATCCCAGTTCCAGGTTTTTTCCGCTGTGATCGGTCAAGTTCGAATCAGGCTGCACTGATTCTTTCTGCCATTGCTTTTGTTCAATGACCGGTTGCCGGGTTCCAGACAATAGCTCCTCGGGCAACTCGGCCAGAAAACGCGATGGGGTGCAACGCATCTGTTTTCCGAAGACGTTTCTTGAACGGGAGTAGCACAAATAGAGTTTTTGCATGGCTCGGGTGATTCCGACGTAGCAAAGGCGACGTTCTTCTTCAAGATTGCCATCCGAGATGGACAGTTGATGCGGAAACAGTCCATCCTCCATGCCACACAGAAACACGGTCTTGAATTCCAGTCCTTTTGCAGAATGCAGGCTCATCAGTTGTACCCTGTCGAATTCTTCTTCAGTGCCACGTGGCCCGGGCTCAAGAGCAGTGTGATTGAGAAATAAATTGAGCTGGTTCTTGCGCTGCTCGGGACTCTCCCGGGAAAGTTCGAGAATGTAGCTCCCGGCGGCCGTGATAAGCTCTTTCAGGTTTTCGGTACGTGAGATAGCTGTTTCCCCTCGTTCCCTGGCATAGTGGTCAATCAGCCCGCTTTCATGAATGACTTTTTCCACCAGTGCATCAAGTGGCAATTCTTTTGACAGAGCGTCAATCCTTTCGATGATTGCCCGGAATCGTTTCAGCGATTCCCGGCTTCGTGGCCTGGTTTTTGCATCGTCAATCGCCAGACGACTGGCTTCCCAGAGCGATACGCCGTGTCTGGCTGCGATGAACCGAACCGATTCCATGGTTTGATTGCCAATGCTTCTTGGAGGCATGTTGACTACCCGATCGAAGGAAGGATCAGAATCCCGATTCACGGCGAGTTTCAGATAGGCCACTGCATTTTTTATTTCAGCGCGTTCGAAAAACCGCATGCCGCCATATACCGAGTAGGGTATGCCGCGTGCAATCAGTTGTTCTTCAAAGACCCGGGACTGTGCATTTGAGCGATACAAGACAGCGTGTTCGTTGTGGGCCTTGCCGCTGGCGATCGATGCGTCGATGGCTGAAACTGCAAAACCTGCTTCATCAGTTTCGTTATAGGCACGGTAAATCTGAATCGGTTCCCCGTCCGCCTGATCGGTCCACAGCTTCTTTCCCAGACGCCCGGAATTCCTGCTGATGACTGCATTGGCTGCCTGTAGGATACAACCTGAAGACCGGTAGTTCTGTTCCAGGCGGAAAATGGATGCAGATGGAAAGATACGGTTGAAACCCAGCATATTCTCCACTTTTGCGCCTCTCCAGCCATAAATCGACTGATCATCATCACCCACCGCAAAAATACTCTGGTGCCGGGTACTCAGCAGTTGCGCGCATTGAAACTGGATATGGTTGGTATCCTGAAATTCGTCAATCAGAACATGGTCGAATTTGTTCTGGTAGTACTCCCTGACAATCTGGTTGTTTTTCAGGAGTTCGCAGGGGCGGAGCAGCAATTCCCCAAAATCGACAAGGCCGAGTTGCTGGCAGCGTTTTTCATAGTCCCGATAGATTAGCGAAAAAACTTCGTCTTTTGACAGTTCCTCGGGTAGATTGTGTGCCCGATGGCCATTGTCCTTGCAGGCGTTAATCCTCCACAGTATCTGTTTGGGAGGGATGGCCTTCTCGTCGAGTTTGAGTTCTTCCATGGATTTCCTGATTTGCCTGAGTTGATCGGCATTGTCGATGACCTCGAATCGTTCAGACAGGCCTGCCGCTTGCCAGTCCTGGCGCAACATGCGAAGCCCCAGTGCATGGAAGGTGCCGATCCACAAGCCCTGGGTTGGCGTGTTCAGCAATTTTTCAATTCGGGTGCGCATCTCGCGTGCAGACTTGTTGGTGAAAGTCATAGCGATGATTGACCAGGGGTGTGAGCCATTTTCCTGAATCAGCCAGGCAATGCGGTGGACCAGGGCACGGGTTTTGCCACTACCGGCACCGGCGAGGACCAGAACCGGCCCTGATGGGGCGGTTACGGCCTCAAGCTGTGCGTCATTGAGGGGGCTGATGATGGGTGATTCTTCCATGCTGGCATTTATCGATGACCGGATGCAGGGCTGGTCGAATCCTTGCTGGGCATCTGGTCTGTTGAATCATTTCAATCTGGTTCTTTTTTCAATGGCTGAGAGAAAGTATTTTACAATAATCCCGCTTGATCCCAATTTACCAACTGAACTCGCTCGTTTTCAATATGAATAAGCCGATATTCTCAGATGAAAGTCTGAAGCAGGTTGTCGATATGGACCGTTCTCATGTCTGGCATCATCTGGTCCAGCACAAGCCCATGCAGGAAGGTGCACCGATGGTTATCGTCGAAGGTGAAGGCCTTCGAGTTCGCGATACCAATGGCAAGGAATATATTGATGCGGTCTCCGGAGGTGTCTGGACCGTCAATGTCGGCTACGGTCGCGAGAGTATCGCCAATGCAGTAAGGGACCAGCTTGCGCAAATGTGCTATTTTTCCAATTCTGCAGGCAATATTCCGGGTGCGAAATTTGCCGACAGGCTGATTGAAAAAATGCCGGGTTTGAGTCGCGTGTATTTTTCGACTTCGGGTTCCGAGGGCAATGAAAAGGGCTTCAAGCTGGTGCGTCAGCTGGCTGCCAAGGAAAACGGTGGCAAGAAGCACAAGATCATCTATCGGGATCGTGACTATCACGGCACAACGATCACCAATCTCTCTGCGTGTGGTCAGCATCAACGAAAGGATCAGTATGGGCCTTTTACGCCCGGATTTGTCGAGTTTCCGCATTGTCTGGCGTACCACCATGATCGGGGCGATGATCCGGATTTCGGGGTGATTGCGGCTCGCGAACTGGAAAAAGTGATTCTCAGGGAGGGTCCCGACAGCGTAGGCGCAGTAATTCTGGAGCCGATTACAGCCGGTGGGGGAGTGATTACCCCACCTGACGGTTATTTCGATACCATTCAGGAAATCTGCACCAAATACGGTGTTCTGATCCACATCGACGAAGTGGTTTGCGGGATGGGTCGTACAGGCAAGTGGTTTGGCTATCAGCACTACAACGTCAAGCCTGACATTGTGGTCATGGCCAAGGGTGTTGCAAGTGGCTATGCAGCGATTGCATGTACCGTAACCACCGAAGAACTGTTTGCGAAGTTTTTGGCCGACTCGTCGGATACGATGCAGTATTTTCGGGATATCAGCACCTTTGGCGGATGTGCGGGTGGACCGGCAGCGGCCCTCGAGAATGTTCGCATTATTGAAGAAGAGAACCTGTTGGATAATGTGGTGGAGATGGGTGATTATTTGCTCGGCCTGCTTCACGAGCTCAAGGAGAAGTATCCGATGGTTGGCGATGTGCGTGGGAAAGGCCTGTTTGCAGGGGCCGAGCTGGTTGCCGATCGCAAGAGCCGAACCCCGGTAGACGAGATCGTGATGAACCGGATTGTTGCCGACTGTCTGGAGCAGGGCGTGATGATTGGCCGCACCAACCGAAGTTTTCAGCACTACAACAATACGATCTGTCTCAGTCCGGCGTTGATTTGTACCCGTGATGATCTGGATCAGATTGTCGGGTCAATTGACAGCGCATTGAGCAGAATTCAGCTGCAATAGCTGAGCCATGACGAAAGAACTGGTGGCTACGCCCTGGATCGAACAGGGGACCCCATCATTATGAGTGATGTGCTCTAACCAGCTGAGCTACGTAGCCATCACAATGGAACGAGTGGAGAGTACCCGATTCGAGGTTTGAGTGCAACAGCAGGTCCTGCCCATAAAGCTGCCTAGTTGATGACTCACAAACACTATCCCAAACAAGGTAGCCATGTAGCGAATGCCAAAAACCTGAGCAATAATCCCCGTGGTAAGGGGAACAGTCGATAGCCATAGAATACCCATGGCAGCGGCAAACAGCAACATTACAAGCGGTGTCTTGGGAGCCATTAACAATGCCAGAGTGACGACGCTACGACCCAAGTAGATGGTGCTCAGACTGTATTTCTTGCTCCATTTCTGACCCGCGACCCCTGAACCAATGGAACCGATAATATTCATGATTCCAATCAGGGCAATGCAATACGCCCCGATCAGGGGGTCCATGCCCAAATCCTTGACATAGGCGGGCAAGTGTACGGTGATGAACGCAACATGAAATCCGCAGACAAAAAATCCCAGGGTCAGAAGCACATAACCCTTGTGGCTTAATGCTTCGATCACTGCCGCCCGCAAGGTCTGATTGCCTTGCTCACCTGCTTCTTCACTGCCGGAAGAGCCGGGCAGACAAAATGCCAGCGGCACCATAATCAGGATGATCATTGCGGAGATTACTAATGCATTGAACCAGCCAAAGGCGGCAATGAATCCCTGGCTGACTGGCGAGAATACAACCTGGCCCATTGAACCGGCTGCAGTGCCCACACCCATGACCAGGGATCTTCGTTCGGGGCCGACTGCTCGCACCATCGCTGCAATAGCCAGTGTAAATGCGGAGAAGGCAATACCCAGTCCGACCACGACTCCGCCAGTCAGTTGCAGCAACAGCACACCGTCAGATTCCGCCATCCCCCAGACTCCCAGTGCATACAGAATTGCCCCGCCAATGATGACTTTGCCGGTTCCATGCTTATCTGCGAGAGCGCCTGCAATGGGCAGGCCCAGTCCCCAGAACAGGTTCTGCAGGGCCATGGCAAGTCCATAGATTTCCCTTGTCCACCCATTGGCGTTGGTCATGGGTTCAAGGTAAAGGCCAAATGAAGCACGTATCCCAAAGCCAATCATTGCGATCAGACAGCCGGCAATGAGAATGACTGGGACGGATTGCCAGCTGCTATTCGTCTTGCCCATAACCATCTATTTCCACTGTCCGGTTCTTTTGCCTTGCATGTGTTCAGGAATTTTTCCACCTGGGCTTGCGTTTCTCGACAAATGCGGACATGCCTTCTTTCTGGTCTTCGGTGGCAAAGACCGACTGGAACTGACGATGTTCAAACAGCAGCCCTGATTGCAGGTTGGTTTCCAGAGACTGATTGATGCATTCCTTGATCATCCGGTTGATCGGTGCCGAGTTCGAAGCGATACGAGCAGCAATTTGCCTGACTTCATCCAGAAAACCCTCAACCGGAAATACCCGGGAGACAAGTCCGGAGTACTCGGCTTCCCTGGCATCCATCATGCGTCCGGTGAGACACATGTCCATGGCTTTGGACTTGCCAACGAGGCCGGTCAATCTCTGCGTTCCGCCCCAGCCCGGCAAGGCACCGATCGAGACTTCTGGCTGGCCAAATTTTGCATTCTCGGCTGCCAGTATGAAGTCGCACATCATGGCGAGTTCGCAGCCGCCTCCCAATGCATAGCCGCTGACGGCTGCGATAACTGGATTTCGGCAATTCTGCAATATGGCCTGCAGCCTGGAAGCATTGTCAAAAAGATACATGTCCATATAGCTCTTGGACTGCATTTCCTTGATATCGGCACCGGCGGCGAAGGCTTTTTCATTACCGGTCAGAATAATGACCCTGACCTGGTCATCATTCGACATCGCTTGAAATGCTTCAGCTAGTTCTTCCCTGAGTTTGATGGAGATTGCATTCAGTTGCTCGGGACGATTAAAGGCAATGATGCCGACAGCATCTTCCCGATCTGCAATGATGGTTTCGTATTGCATCTTGTTGGTCCGAATAAAATCGCGACTGCATATTGTATTCGGAAGACGGCAGGTCGGTAGAAAATATTCGTTCCTGTTCATGTGTCAGGCATTAGGCCGTTCAATTAGCCCGTGCCTGGCCAGATGAAGAAGAAGCGCTTTCTGCAATGAGTTTGTCACACGCAAGGCCATACAAGCCGATAACCCGGCCAAGCGCTGCATTTTAGGGCGACACTGGGTTTGGCGGATAACCGTCCTCGCCAGAGTCATTGAAATGATGGGTTAGTACCGGGATAAGTCGTAGGCTGGATGCTTTTTTCATCGATCCTCCAAGGCGTGCCGTATCCGCACGATGATGACATCGCCGTTATACACTCGATAGCGGATTTGTATCGGCTCACTCATTTGTAAGGCACAGTGTGACAAAGTATCACAAAGTGGAATTCGTGTTAAAAATTTGCATTGGGTTATCTGCGACTTTTGCGGAGTCGTGACCGTGCAGTATTCTCCTATCCGTACTGAAAAGCTATTTGTATTAAAATAATACCGTTGAAATCTTCGTCTCGAGCTCGCCAGAATGGGTGGTGTGCCTCCAGCTTTTTACAATCACGACATGGGTAAATCATGAAATTCGACGAGACATATGACCGGGCATGCAAGGATCCGGAAGGATTCTGGGCTGAGGCAGCCGAGAACGTTCACTGGTACAGGAAGTGGGATCGGGTTCTAGACAACTCGGATGCACCGTTTTATCGATGGTTCACGGGTGGTCAGACCAATGTTTGCTACAACGCAGTGGATATCCATGTCGCGAATGGACGCGGTGATCAGACTGCCATCATTCATGAAAGCCCGGTCACCAACTCGCAGCAGACATTGACCTATCGGGAACTTCGGCAAAGAGTCTCAAGGTTTGCGGGCATGTTGAAAGCAAATGGCGTTGGTTATGGTGACCGAGTCATCGTCTATATGCCCATGATCCCGGAGGCAGTGATTAGCATGCTGGCATGTGCCCGCATCGGAGCGGTTCATTCGGTGGTTTTTGGAGGGTTCGCAGCCAATGAACTGGCGGTCAGGATTGATGACTGCCAGCCAAAAATGATTGTCGCATCGTCATGCGGTATTGAGCCCGGAAGAGTGGTGGAGTACAAACCGCTGTTGGACAGTGCTATTGAAATGGCTGCACACAAGCCTGACGCCTGCATTATTTTTCAGCGTTCCCAGGCCGAGGCATCCATGATCGACGGGCGTGATATTGATTGGGTTGATGCGATCAGTCAGGTTGATGATGTTGATTGTGTTCCGGTCCTGGCGACCGACCCGCTGTACATTCTGTATACATCGGGGACTACGGGTCAGCCCAAGGGAGTCGTTCGGGATACCGGTGGAGGCATTGTTGCCCTCAAGTGGACCATGAAAAATATCTATGACATGAATCCCGGGGAAGTCTACTGGGCGGCTTCGGATGTCGGCTGGGTGGTCGGACATTCCTATATTGTCTATGCACCCCTGTTCAATGGCAATACGACCATCGTGTTCGAAGGGAAGCCTGTTGGTACCCCGGACCCGGGGGTATTCTGGCGGATTGTTTCTGACTACCGGGTCAAGGTACTCTTTACTGCGCCGACGGCGTTCCGGGCGATCAAGCGGGAAGACCCAAATGGTGAATATGTAGGAAAGTACGATATGTCCTCGCTCAGGTACCTGTTTCTGGCAGGAGAGCGAACCGATCCGGATACCCTGATATGGGCGCGTCAGCAACTGAATGTGCCCGTTATCGATCATTGGTGGCAGACCGAAACCGGTTCCGCGATCTGTTCAAACTGTGTTGGCATCGAACAGTTGCCGATCAAGGACGGTTCACCAACCAGGCCAGTCCCGGGCTGGCAGCTCAGGGCGGTAGATGATGATGGACATCCTGTCGAGACCGGAGAGATCGGCGCCTTGGTGGCCAGACTGCCGCTACCGCCTGGAACCTTTCCAACCCTGTGGAACGCGAAAGAACGATTTTTTGAATCCTATCTTGGTCATTTTCCCGATCACTATGAATCGGGCGATGCAGGGTATATTGATGAAGATGGCTATGTGTTTGTGATGTCGAGAACCGATGATGTGATCAATGTTGCCGGGCATCGGCTGTCAACAGGGGCCATCGAAGAAGTACTGGCCTCGCATCCGGATGTTGCAGAGTGTGCAGTTCTTGGGGTGAATGATGCACTCAAGGGCGAGTTGCCCCTGGGGTGTCTGGTTCTTAATTCCGGGGTTGAACGGGATGTTTCAGAAATTATTTCGGAAACCGTGCAACTGGTCCGCAGCAATATTGGTCCGGTCGCAGCATTCAAGCTGGCGGTTGTGGTTGACCGTCTGCCCAAGACGCGTTCCGGGAAAATCCTGAGGGCTACCATGAAAAAAATTGCCGACAATACGCCATGGAGAATGCCGGCCACCATCGACGATCCTGCGATTCTTGATGAGATCACCGCGGCATTCGCTTCAATCGGCTATCCAAAATCCTGATTACCGCAAGGCGCTAGAATCCGATGAAACATGCTTTCATCATGGATCCGATCGAGAAGATCAAGCCATGGAAGGATACCACCTATTTTCTCATGAAGGCTTGTACAGAGCGGGGTCATGAAGTTTGCTACCTGGATCAGAGAGACCTGCATACCAGGCATGATCAGCTTTTCGGGCACCTAAACTGGCTCGAAATCCGCAATGACGAAAAAAACCCCTATTCCGTTACCCATTCGGCAACAACCGCAATCTCGGAGGTCGATGTGGTCTGGATTCGCACCGATCCGCCTTTTGACAGGCGGTATTTCTATACTACCCTGTTGCTGGAGCTATTGCCGGAATCTGTACGCGTGATCAATCGCCCGGAGGGCATCCGCAATTTCAACGAAAAACTGTCAGCCCTGAAATTTCCCGATCTGACTCCGCAAACCCTGGTCACATCCAGTATTGATGAGATTGCGGGGTTTGCAAAGCAGTTTGGACGGGTCACAATCAAGCCCATTGATGGGTTTGGAGGCAGGGGGATCATGTTTTTTGGGGTCGGAGATTCAATGGATCAATTGAAGCTGCACTTCCGGGGTAATCATCACTGGATGATTGTTCAGGAATACTTGCCGGCAGCGATCGAGGGTGACAAGCGTATTTTGCTGCTGGATGGCGAGCCGTTGGGAGCAATACTCAGGATACATGCTGACGGTCAGGAACTCAATAACATGGATGCGGGGGGCACTGCACATGCATCCATGTTGTTTTCCGGGGACCTGGACATTTGCCGTGCCCTCAAGGATTCCCTGAGGAAAGAGGGAATCTTTTTTGCCGGAATTGACATCATCGGCGACAAGCTAATCGAGATAAACGTAACCAGTCCAACCGGTTTGCAGGAAATGACCCGGTTCGACGGCATCGACCACCATTACCGGATAATTCGGGAACTGGAATTGCAGCAGCCGTGATAGACATGCGAGACCACTGGGCATCCGGGACAAGCGACATGGTTTTTTGGGCTTTGTTCGCATCCCTGGTGGCCGGCAGTTTTCTGGGCCTCTCAGGAATCAGCCTCCATTTGGCCCATGTCCGCGGAATTCGGTGGCGGTCCTGGGGGCGAAGGGTGGTCATTGTAGCATTGGCTGCTGGATGTGTGACAGCTGTGACGGCTGTTGTGACCCCCGATGAGTACATTCGTTTCGGTATCCTGCACATGATTGCAGTAGGATCCATCCTTGGACTGGGGGTTCTGCATTTGCCCGGATGGGGGATCCTGACATGTGCGGCTGCGGTTGGCGTGATCAGCTACAGCATTCCGGGCGGGTTGCTGGATGGGGCTGCCGGGTATGTACTCGGTTTCGGAGCTGCGCCACCGGTGACCAGCGATTACCGGCCGATCTTTCCCTGGCTTGCATCGGTGCTGTTCGGCATCGGCGGAGCCAGACTCCTGCAGGATCTGGGTTGGTGGACCGTTTTGGGGCGTATTGCCTTTGCCGGGCGGGCAGGTCGAATACTTTGCTGGCTCGGTCGTCACAGCCTTGCCTACTACCTGATTCATCAGCCGGTGCTATTTGGGATCCTTTGGGCCGCTCTGAAGATTT